>DATNPC010000093.1:0-4979 GCA_036703375.1 Allocoleopsis sp. | reverse complement strand
GCCAGTGAGCAGTGGCCAGTGAGCAGTGAGCAGTGAATAGTGGTCAGTTGGTCGTTGGTTAATGTTAATGCTTTGCGATCGCAACAACAGGCAAGAACTATGAGCTAGCTCAAAGACTTTATCAAACACTTCGAGCAACATAAGAGTAGCACTGATTCAGGAGGTCAATCCGATGACCAACGCTACTCTCAACTTCAAAACAGCACCCGGTCATCAAGTTCTAGCCGCCGCTGGTAAGAAGATTTTGCGACCCGGTGGACGTGTTGCCACAGAACAGTTATTTCAATGGGCGAACTTCCAACCTGGAGAGACAGTACTTGAACTAGCGTCTAGTTTTGGCTACAGTGCGATCGCATTGGCAAAACGGTTTGGTGTTCGAGTTGTCGGCGTTGAGAAAAATCCCGATAGTGTAGCCCGCGCACGAGAGAATATCCGTGCAGCTGGCTTAGGAGGACAGGTGGACATCATCGAAGGTGATATCTTTCACCTGGAAACGATACCCGGACAGTTTGACTATGTCTTTGCAGAAGCCATTCTGTCGATGCAATCTCCTGCGGGGAAAGCCAAGATTTTGCAGGGTATTCATCGCAAACTCAAACCAGGGGGTAAGTTTCTTTCTCATGAATTGTTCGTTCGCAACCATGAGGAAGACGTTCATCGCACGCTGGCTCAGGTGATTCGGATGAATGCCACACCTCTCTCGGCAGAGAACTGGAGTAAAGCGTGTAAAACGGCTGGACTCAACATGCAACAGTATCAAACTGGAGCGATGGGATTATTGAATCCCGTGCAAATGCTTCGGGATGAAGGTGTGGTTGATACGGCTCGAATTGTGTGGAATGTAGTGACGAAAGCGCCAATTCGCGATCGCGTTTTACAAATGCGCCGTGCTTTCAAGCAACATCAGCAAGATTTGGGCTATATCGCGCTGTGTGCGGTTGCTGATTGACAGTAATTCATCAGCGATCGGTGGCCAGTTATCAGTGACCAGTGGTAGAGACGCGACATGTCGCTTCTGTTGACTTTAAAGAGGTATATTCATCATGACTTCTACCCTTCAAGCGAATTCATCTTTTTATTTTTCCCTACGAGAACGCATTGAATATCCGGCGGATGGAGTGCTGAGTAAAGTTCTCTTCAAGGACAAGAATTGCCAATACACTCTGTTTTGTTTGGCGGCTGATACGAGTATTTCCGAACACACGTCAACTCGCAATGCGGTTATCAATGTCATTGAAGGTCGGGGAACTCTGATTTTAGAAGGACAAGAAATTCAACTCGAACCGGGTACGTTTATCTTCATGAAGGCTCGCGCACCTCACGCGTTGAAAGCAGAGCAAAATTTAGCGTTTCTCCTAACGCTATCTGAAATTTGCTAACAGACTGTATAACGTTAATCTCGTCTCATCAATTTAGGTTTTTTGTTCATGCGGAATATTTTTTCTCAACACCTTGGACTATCCACCAGTGAGTTAGAAACCCTACTGTCACTGAGTTTGCATAAGTTTCTAAATTTGCCCGCTGTCAAGGAATTATTAGCCAGTTTGGACACTCAGCTTCTACAAGAAACCTTACCAACAGCTGGACGTGTTTTGGCTGAGCAATTACCAGCTTTTTATGATTGGCTGACCAATGAGCTGGGCGTTAAGCGAGTGCCTGATAGCCCAGACCATACCACTAAATGGGTGATTGGTTTCCTCAACAATCAAGAAAGTTTGACTCGCTTAGTTGAACTGCATCGCCCCATACCTCGTCCCGCTTTAGAACGCTCAATTCCTCGGTTAGTCGCAACGTTTGATGGAGTTGAAGAGGATAGGGTTCGCAAGGAATGGCAAAAAGCGATCGCAGCCCTCTGTTTAGTCCTTGTTGTTTCCGCACGTAACGAAAAACCGTCTGTGCAATCTGCCGCTTAATGAATGTTGGATAACTCACATCTTGCACCTCGCCGTGAACTAAAGTTCCGGCTCAAAGCTTAAGTCCGTTGAAACGGACTCAAACCCTTACTGAGTCAGCTTTAGCTGACTTTAGCTATTAGCCCGCACTTTAGTTCAGGGCGGGAGTGTGGGTAACAGTTAAGGCTGGTGCAAGATCTGAGATAAGCAGTTGTACTCATCCAATGTTTTGCGGATTAGTTTTCTACCTTTAGGCAGTCTCCTGTATAGCAATAGATAGATAGCGTGCAAGTAATGCGATCGCGAACAACCCCAAGCAAAATTTTAAGAGAATGTTGAGTTAAAACAGTGACCAGGTTTCACACTCCGGATGCGAGACCCCGCGTGAAACCTACCATGCAACGATTGGGGTCTCCTTCCTCCCACTCTCATACTGGTCACTGGCCACTGGTAACTGCTCACTGTAAAAGATAATGACTCAGCCAGCCATAAACACCGTCACAGAACAAGCCTCATCCGTTAACAGCACTACTAAACCTAATTCTCAAGCCTGGTATCACCCAACCCTTTCCCACGAACACGGGGTTTATTTGGTGTTATTGGTATCGTTCCTGACTGGCGCAGCATTAGCGCACGCTTGGACGCTCTCCACTACACTAGCTTTAGTGTGTGCCTTCTGTGGCTTTCAAGCTGAGCATCCCATTGTCCTCCAAATCAAGCAACGGCGGAGTCTCAAGCCTCGTTTTCTGGTGTGGGCTGGTTTGTACTCTGCGGTGTCAGTTGCGATCGCATTTTGGCTATATCTCAGCTTCCCGATATTACTATGGCTCTATGTCGGTGCAATTGCTGCGTTGGTTGTCGATGCTATCTCCGTTTTCCATGGAGAACAGAAATCTATTTTTAACGAGTTCATTACCTTTGCCGCTGTTTGCCTTTCTGCTCCTTTCGCCTACGCCGCTACTACAGGCAGCATTTCAGCTACCTTAATGGGATTGTGGGTACTCAATACGCTCTACTTTTCCAGCACCATCTTTACCGTTAAGTTGCGGAAAACGAAAACGAGTTCTCCAATTCCGGGGGTAATCTATCACGCGATCGCAATTCTCCTTATCGCTACCTGCTATTACTTCGGCTGGTTACCTTTAATTGCAGCTTTGGCATTTGGATTAGCGCTACTCAAATTTGCGATCGCTGCCTTGAATCAAGAATGGTATCGCACGGCAAAAATTCAATGGGTGGCGATGCTAGAAACTGGAACCGCCTTGAGCTTTCTGATAATTGTTGCTCTCTCAGTTCTGCCTGCTCGCCTCACAGAGCTTTAGCGTTAAATCTTGCATCGCCCCCCTAACCCGAATGGCACTGACTTGTCTAGCCTGGAAATAAATTTCCGGCTCAAAGCTAAAGTAAGCTAAAGCTTACTGGGAAACTCTTTCAACCCGTTTTAACTGGTTTTAGCTTTTAGCCCAAACGTTAGTTCAGGGCTTAAGTCAGTGCCATTCCCCCTAACGCCCCTCCTTACGAAGGGGAGAATGTAAAGAAGAATCATTAGCCTCAATTTTTATTAATTTTTTTGATCGAATTTCTACAAAAATACAGGCAGAAACTTAAGAGATGTTAACAAAATTGAGCCAATTCTCTTAAAAGCGCTATCGATAGTTTTAGTGGCTCACAATTTGTCTGTTCAATCAGTCACACTTTAACATCTTTTAAAGAATGTTGTTCCATCCTTGGAGGTTTGACGATATGACTGATACCACTCTCTCCGGTACTGCAACAGCAGTGTTTCCGAAAAGAAATATATTCAGTTTACCCGCTTGGCTGGTGCTGATTTGCATTGTTGCCTTTACAGCCTTGCTAGCAGCAGGGGCGATGATTTGGAAAAATGCCCCACCTATCCCAGAAGCCGTGCTATCTCCCCAGCAAGAAATTGTCATGACTCGGGCAGAAATTCAAGCGGGACAAGAAATTTATCTAGCGCGTGGAGGTCAACACATTGGCAGTATTTGGGGACACGGCAGCTATTTAGCTCCCGATTGGAGTGCTGATGTTCTCCACCGTTGGGGATTAGCTACGGCTGGAGTGATATACAACAATAATCCCGATTTTTCTCAGGACGATTTAGAAGCATTACCAGCTCCAGAACGAGCCAGTTTGGAAGCAAAAGTCACGGAACAGTTTAAGACCAATCGTTACGACTCTAAAACTCATGACTTAATCCTAACAACTGCTCAAACTCAAGGATTAACACAGGTTTTTCAAGACTATCACCAGCTCTTAGTTAAAGGTTCTCCCATTCAATCCATTCCGAGCAATTGGTTTAAAACTGATACCCAAGTTCGTGATGTGACAGCTTTCTTCACTTGGACTGCGTGGGCGGCAGTCGCGAATCGACCGAATGCACCATTTTCTTATACGGCAAACTGGCCTCATGATGATTTAGTTGGTAATGAACCACCAGGGCAATTTATCATCTGGTCGATTGTTTCGATCATTATTTTGATTGCTGGAATTGGGGTATTTTTATTCGTCTACTTAACTCAAGAAAAAGAGGACGACATTCTGCCCGTTCCGGCACGTCCGGCGGTAGCCATTCCTACTCCTAGCCAAAAAGTAACCTCGCTATTTTTTGGTGTAGCCATGGCACTGTTTTTAGTGCAAATTCTCATGGGGATGTTTACTGCTCACTATGCGGTAGAGGCAGAAGGATTTTACGGAATTCCGCTGAACAAATTTCTTCCTTATGCGGCTTCCCGGACTTGGCACTTGCAATTAGCGATTTTCTGGATTGCGACGTGCTGGCTGGCAGCCGGACTATACTTTGCCCCCCGTTTTGGCAATAAAGAACCCAAATATCAAGCGCTAGGTAATGTCATTCTTCTGGTTGCCTTAACCGTCGTTGTTGTCGGTTCGATGATTGGTACTTGGGAGGCGATAACGGGTGTTTTAGATGTGAAGCAAAGCTTCTTTTGGGGACACCAAGGTTATGAGTACATCGAGTTAGGACGGGTTTGGCAATTGCTACTGATTGGTGGCATGGTATTCTGGCTGTGGCTGATGTACCGTGCGTTCAAGCCTGCCTTGAAAAAA
>DATNPC010000092.1:0-16261 GCA_036703375.1 Allocoleopsis sp. | reverse complement strand
ACCATCTGGACTTTCGACCAGTTGCAGGGCATCCTCTACACCGTCGTACCGATTCGCATGAGTGTCGTTAAGCTCGAAAAAGGCGGTCTCCTCGTCTACGCGCCAGTTGCACCGACAAAAGAGTGTATCCGGCTGGTTAAGGAGTTGGAAGCGAAGCACGGTGAGGTGAAGTACATCATCCTGCCAACTGCATCTGGTTTAGAACATAAGGTTTTCGTTGGTCCCTTCGCCAGACAGTTTCCTGCTTCACAGGTTTTTGTGACTGCGAACCAGTGGAGTTACCCGCTGAATCTGCCGCTGGCTTGGCTCGGCTTCCCCACCAAACGTACTCAGATACTCCCGGAGACTAGCGGTGATGCCCCGTTTGGCGATGAATTTGACTACGAGGTGCTGAGCATAAATCTCGGACGGGGGTCGTTTGAAGAAGTGGCATTATTGCATAAGCGATCGCGCAGTTTATTAGTAACAGATTCAGTACTTTCTGTGCCGGAAAAGCCACCAGAGATTGTCCAACTTGACCCATACCCCTTGCTGTTCCACGCCAGAGACAATGCATTCGATGTGGTTGAAGACACTGAGGCGAATCGCCGCAAGGGATGGCAGCGCATTTCACTGTTTGCGTTGTACTTTCGTCCTAGCGCCTTGGAGACGATGGGACTAGGGGCAACAGTTCGCGATGCCCTGAAAGCGCCGGATCGGTCAAAGAAGGCGTATTTCGGTTTGTTTCCGTTCCGATGGCAGACCGACTGGCAGCAGTCATTCAATGCCTTGCGCGGGAATGGTCGTCCCTTTGTCGCACCGATTCTACAGATGTTCATTTTCAATCAAGCACCCAGAAAAGTACTCGATTGGGCGGACAAGGTGGAGAAGTGGTATTTCCGACAGATTATTCCCTGCCACTTTGACGCGCCCATCGAGGTAGAACCGCATCAGTTCCGGCAGGCGTTCACCTTCCTTGAACAGAAGCCTTCTATAGGTAAGGACACGTTGGGACTTGGAAGTCAGCCTTTACCAGAGCAGGACTTGGAATTCATTAGGAAACTCGAAGAGAACCTAACTAGGTGCGGCGTCACATCGCCACCAAGGGAAAAAGTATAGCGAATATAGCCAGCGCCAGAAGGGATAGATTGACAACGATTATTCCCTTTCTTTCCGAGATGGCTCCAAGAAATATACCTTACCCATCGCTTTTGCTAGAGGGCTGCCAAGCTTTGGTAGGCTAGACTCTTGCGTGAAAGAGCGCTGATAGTAACTATACGCATTTGGTTTATAATCTTTAGCCCGATTCGCCACTACCCCTAACAGAGAAGTGCCGGATACTTTTAACTCTTCTAAAGCTTGCTCTAATACAGAACGCTTTAGCTTCCCTAACCCTGTGACTAGTACGATTCCATTTGTATGGGTAGCCAGTAGGTAGGCATCAGCAAACCCTAAAAGGGAGGGCGCGTCATAAATTACTAGATCGAAAGCCGCTTGCAGTTTTTCCATCAAATCCTGCATCTTCTGAGAAGCTAGTAGCCTAATGGGGTCTGGCGGAATCGGACCGGCTGTGAGGACAAATAAATTGTCCTCTAAAGGCGAGCGCTGAATCACCTCATTGAAATCCAAGTCTGTAGAAATAACATCAGTCAAGCCCTGGATATTCATCAGTTCCACTTGCCGATCTACACTAGGGTGACGCAGATTGGTGTCAACCAGTAACACGCGCTGACCCATGGCAGCGGCTGCCTGAGCTAGGTTAGCTGCAATAGTAGACTTACCGTCTTCTTGTGCGGCTGAACTAATGACAAAAGAGCAGATTTGAGTGTCAGAACCAAGGAGGCGAATATTAGTGTAAAGCGATCGGAAAACTTCAAAAAAGAAAGTAGCATTCTGCTGTTGAGTTCGCTCACTCTTGCCCAAACCAAAATTGAGGTTAGCCTGCTGAACTAAGGCAGCTACATTGACTGTTGGAGCAAACTTTCTAGGCTCTTTGGCTAAGGGAATCACGCCGAGTAAAGGCAGCTTGGTAATCTCTTTCACTTCTTTCGTCGTGTAGACAAGGTTGCTGAGCTTGTCTACAATTAACGCAACACCTAAGCCTAGCAGTAGACCGACCACTGTACCTAAGATTGCATTTTTCTTAGCACTAGCAGCCGATGGTTGAGGTTTACCGATAGGAGCTAGTAATCGCCAAGGTATCTCCCTTTGAGCTAAATCGATTCGCAATGCTTCGCGTTTAGCTAAAAATTGATTCAGATTCTCAGTGGCAATTTGTAATTCCCGTTGGATGTCACTGTAGTCGCGGTTAATAAGTGACAGTTGTTTCACTTGGAAATTTAAATTTGCCAACGTTTGAGTCAGAATGCGATCGCGTACTTCTAGAGTCCGAATGCGACTAGTCATCTCATCCTCGACTCGTTGACCTTCCCGACGCAGCAAGGGTAGCAACTTTTGTCGCTGTTGGCGTAGACTCTCCATATTGGGAGAAGTATCTAGAAAACGGGCTGACTCTTTAGCAATCTGACCGTCTATATCCTGAAGTCGATCCAGTATCTTTTGGTAACGAGCATTGTCGCTCAGTGGGGTGGAAGCTGCTGATTCGACTGATGGTTGTGCTAATTCTTGTTGCAGATCGGCATAGAGAGATTTGGCTTGCTGAAGTTGAAGCTGATTGTCAATTCGTTGCTGCTCAAAAGCACTAATCTGATTCGATAGTTGTGCGCCTGTCTTTTCTGGATCGACCAGGTTATTTTGTTGGCGAATTTTTTGCAGTCGATCTTGCTGGCTTTCAACCCGTGACCTGAGTTGTGGTAGTTGTTCTTCGACAAACTTAAGTCCCTGACGGATGTCTGTCCGACGCTCATCCAGACTATATTTCAGATACGCTTGAGCTACTACATCTAAGACATCCTTAACCAGCGCAGGATTTGGATTCTGGTAAGTAACGGTTAAGATATTGCCACTGGTGGTGATACCCAAACTACTAACGGCTTCATAGCTAGCATCTGGATGTCGAGCCTTCAGCTTTTCGATCGCGGGAGATAGAACATCAGGACTCTTTAAAACTTTAATCGTCGTATCGTCTACAGTTGCACTTGCTTTCTTTTCCTGACTACTCGTCAGAGTTTGAGGAACTGAGGATACAACTTCACTCTCAGCTGTTACAGGTTGAGTCAAAATATCGAAACTAGCTTGATATACTGGAGTGTCGCTCCGAGCTTTGAGCACAGCTGCAGAAGCAACGACCGCTGCTACACCAAGCACTAAAAGCGATCGACGACGAACAGCCCCTAAAAGTTGACCTAGGTCTAATCCACCCTCATCACTATCATTGAGCCGGGCTGCGTTGGCTAGAGGTAATGCTTGAGAAGAGTGTCCAGCCTTCATCTTGACCTCTATAAGTAGTTACTAACTCATATTCCATTCAGAAGCAATTTAATGTCTAGCTTTACCTCTGGTAAGGAACTGAGAGGTATATCTAGGTAAAACCTGCACACCCCTGGGTTAGCTGGCTTTTCCTACTACATTATTCTATCTGGCAAAACCTAATCAGCTGTTGTGCCTTGAAATTATGAAAAGATTTTTCTCGCTTGGGCTACAGTTTGGGGTTTCTATCAGAAACTCATTCCTCAAATCCTAAACTAGAAAGGCTTTCAGAAATTAGCTTCAAACGTGATTTTCCAAAAGTGACATAAGAGGCTTATAGTAAGCTCTTGAACCTTTTTTAACGGGTGGGCTATTGCTGCCGCGTTGCGTTGGTAAGCGTGTATCGAGCTGGTTAAGTTATTAGTATTAGCCATAACCGCTTAATTTAAGCTAAGCATATAAACTTATCCTAAACTTAGTTTTTACTAAAACTTCATATTACTCTCTTGGAACTAAACCGCAAAAGTCAACTTATCTTAAGCCTTTAAGACCGCCTTCCGTAAATATACTTAGGGGTTAATTGTGTTGTTTATGTAAAGTTTCCGGACAAATACTGGTCGTCTTAGAAAAGAGCAGATTACGCTGCAATCTAATCTAGTAGTCTGTCACGCTGGTCGCGATCGCTAGGTAAATCCTCTAAGATTAGCTTCTAGCAAGAGTTGCAGAGATTTGAGTCCTATCCAAACCCCTGTGATGAACTACTAGTCTAGACTACCCTTATCAGCAGTAAAGGATAATGACGCAGAAGAAGCAAGCGCTAATTACTGGCATTACAGGACAAGATGGCTCGTACTTGAGCGAATTATTGCTGGAAAAAGGTTATGAGGTGCACGGTATTATTCGGCGGACTTCGACGTTTAACACCGACCGAATTGACCATATTTATGTAGACCCTCATCATGAAGATGCTCGGTTGTTCCTGCACTACGGCGATTTGACCGATGGTGTGACGCTGCGTCGGATTTTAGAGGAAGTCAAGCCAGTCGAAATCTACAACTTAGGTGCTCAATCCCACGTTCGTGTTAGTTTTGATTCGCCGGAATATACGGTTGACTCGGTGGCAATGGGAGCGCTGCGTCTGTTAGAAGCAATTCGCGACTATCGCCATCGTACCGGGATTGACGTGCGTTTCTACCAAGCAGGTTCTTCCGAGATGTTCGGTAAGGTACAAGAGATACCTCAGAAGGAAACGACCCCGTTTTATCCGCGCAGTCCTTACGCATGTGCAAAGGTTTATGCTCACTGGCAAACCATCAATTACCGAGAATCTTACGGAATGTTTGCCTGTAATGGGATATTGTTTAACCACGAATCGCCGAGAAGGGGCGAAACCTTTGTTACACGCAAAATTACCCGAGCGATCGCTCGAATTGTAGCCGGTCATCAGAAAAAACTCTACCTCGGCAACCTAGACTCCAAGCGAGACTGGGGCTATGCCAAGGATTACGTCAGGGCGATGTGGCTGATGCTACAGCAAGATGAGCCGGATGATTACGTTGTTGCTACGGGTGAAACCCATTCGATCCGGGAATTTTTAGATATTGCCTTTGGCTATGTCAATCTGAATTGGCAGGACTATGTGGAGTTTGACCCCCGCTATCTACGACCCGCGGAAGTAGATTTACTCATTGGCGACCCTAGCAAAGCTAAACAGAAGCTGGGCTGGGAACCGTCCGTAACCTTTGAGCAATTAGTCACCTTAATGGTCGAGGCAGACTTACAAGCTTTGGGTCTAACTTCGCCAAACAGTGACACTACCAAACTCTTGAACGATAATGCCTACATTCGTCTGGGTGTCGGCAGTACGGTAGATTGAGGTTTTAGCTGTTAGCGGTTAGCTGAGCTGGCTTTTCACAGGAAGCGGAGACTTCCAACTCTAAGTGAAAGGTTGAAGGGTAAACAGGAAATTCATCTCTCCGTTGTTCGCACTCCATTAGCTATAAAGATGCTGTGAAAAGTTAGCTTAGCCGAAGGTAATCGCTGCCTAAGTGAGAGTGAGAAAAGTACCTGGGAAGCGAAATTTAAGGATAGCAATGTAAATGACCATCATAGATTTGAGTAATAAAAGAATTTTAGTCACTGGCGGGGCGGGATTCTTGGGGCGTCAGGTAGTCGCACAGCTCTGTCAAGCAGGAGCGGATGCTCAAAAGATTACCGTACCCCGCTCCCGCGAGTACGACCTGCGAATTCTCGAACACTGCACCAGAGCTGTTGAACATCAAGATATTGTGATTCACCTAGCCGCTCACGTTGGCGGAATTGGTCTGAATCGAGAAAAGCCTGCTGAATTGTTCTACGACAACCTCATGATGGGTACTCAGCTCATTCATTCTGCTTATCAAGCTGGTGTAGAAAAGTTCGTCTGTGTTGGTACGATTTGTGCCTATCCCAAATTCACGCCTGTACCTTTCAAAGAGGATGACCTCTGGAATGGCTATCCGGAAGAAACGAATGCTCCTTATGGGATTGCTAAGAAAGCGCTGCTAGTCCAGTTGCAAGCCTACCGACAGCAATATGGCTTTAATGGCATCTACTTGCTTCCGGTTAACTTGTACGGGCCAGAGGATAATTTCGATCCCAGGAGTTCTCATGTGATTCCTGCCTTGATTCGGAAGGTGCATGAGGCACAGCAACGAGGAGAAAAGAAACTGCCGGTGTGGGGTGATGGCAGTCCAACCCGCGAGTTTCTCTACTCAACCGATGCGGCACGGGGCATCGTGATGGGAACTCAGAATTACAACGATTCAGAGCCAGTCAATTTGGGAACGGGGTATGAAATCTCTATTCGCAATTTGATCGAACTGATTTGCGAACTCATGGACTTCGACGGGGAAATCGTATGGGAAACGGATAAGCCCAATGGTCAGCCTCGCCGCTGTCTAGATATACAACGGGCGAAGCAAGCGTTTGGGTTTACTGCCCAAGTGGACTTCAAGCAAGGACTGAAAAATACCATTGAGTGGTATCGCCAACACTCATCTCCGGTGGCTACACCTAGCGTACTTGCGTAAATGAGCTGAAACCGAGTAGCACTGACTTAAGCGAAAAGCGATCGTTGTTCGGAAAAATCAAAATTGGGGGGATCTCCCCCCCAACATGGGTAGAATTACGCGGATGAGTAATGGTTCTCGTCTGTATAAAGCTGGTTAAACTAGCGATTTTTGAGACGCATAATCGAGTAACCAGGACAAGCAATTCCTGCCATCTGAAGCCGCAGACGGGATTTCGTCCAGATGATTCAACACCAGTATTGCGCCGGAAAAATCTCGATCTTTTGTGTAGTCGTTAACCGTCACTACTGTCTTTAAACCTGCTTGACAAGCGGCTGTCAAACCTTGGTAGGAATCTTCAATCGCAAGGCACTCCGACGCCTCTAAGCCCATTACCCGCAGCACGTACTGATATACATCTGGAGCCGGCTTTTTAGCAGGCACAATGTCACCGGCGGCAATAACTTCAAACCAGGAGGGGCTTTCCGAACCTAGAGTATGTTCCAATAAGGCTGTAACATTGGGTAGAGCAGCTGTAGTCGCGATCGCTAAACGCATCCCTTGTTCCCTCGCTTCTGCCAGCAATCGCTTCACTCCAGGACGCAAGGGAATAGCTCCCTCGGCGACTAGTTGTTGGTAATACTGGGTTTTAGTCGCATGAAGGTTGGCTATAAACCCATCCAGAGCGGTAGGTGGCTTGAAATCAGGACAATACTGGTCTATGTAAAAGCCGATGCGTTCTTTACCACCTGCAATTTCAAGCAAGTCTCCGTATAGCGCAGCTGACCAATCCCAATCTAACCCTGCTTCAGCAAAAGCGCGATTAAACGCAATTCGATGACCATCCCGCTCAGTATCCGCCAAAGTTCCATCAACGTCAAAAATTAATGCCCGAATTTCACTCATTTTCCAAAGGATTTGGCGTAAGACTACCAGTTCTTAATTATCAAGCTTGCCTGAGTTAAAGATGTGTCAGTAGGATCGTAGAGACGTTCGACGAGAACGTCTCTACAAGCTTATGCTTAATCTACATCAGGCTGCAATTGAAGCAGTGCCTGCTTACCAGCCAAGTCAGGAGATTCTGACGTGACATCAAAAAAAACTTCGTAGGAAGCGCTGGGATTCTTACCCTTAAGGATTTTTAAGTGAGCTTCGGCATCATTTCGGCGACGAAAGCGAATGATAACCTGCGAACTACTATTAGGAAAGCGGCGGACGATACACCACGGCAGTAGCTTGAGTTTGTAAGTCATGATTCTTCGTAAAAAGTAGATGCATTCTGATGAACAGCAGCGTTTATGTTATCGCGCTTAGGAGTGTGCCGTCATTTTTTTTGACAACTCTGTTACCAAAACTGTTACTGGCACCTTTTACTGCTCTACAACCTTTACGATGACATGTAAGTATAAAACTCCTCACACCACACGAAAAGCCATGGAACTCCTAATTCCATGGCTTATTTTCTTAAGATACCTACTAAAGCAATCGGTTCGGTAATCTTAGATACATTGATTTTGTGTAGGGGCGGTGCACTAGCTTCCTGAAGCTGCTAGCTGGGTTTGATGCAAGCCTCGATCAGTTCCTCAATACCGTTGACTGGTAAAATTGGAACCTCGAGTTGACGAGAAAGTTCTTCAACCGTCCGATCGTCGAGAAAGCGGGTATCGCCATGCTTGAGCATCACGGAAGGTAGCAAAATAGCATCGCCTAACTCTTGCCCTTGCAAGCCTGTAAGCAAGTCTTGTCCAGTTAGTAAGCCAGTAACTGTTATTTCCTGTCCCCAGTAGTCGCTACGCAGCGCTGCTAGCTTAATGACTAGTCCTGTTACCTGATTTAGCTGCTGCACGAGAGGCTCAAAGGCTTTTTCAACCGCATTACCCACTACCCAGGTAAAGGTTCGGGAGGTCTCCAGACGTGATGGCAGTTTTTGAGAGGCAAAATCTTGAAATTGCTGGAGGAACTGACGAATCGAGCCAACACCGTTACCGATTTGAGGATAGTCTTCATAATCAGCTTCTGGTGGTAACTCCTGCCTAGCAATTAAGAACCATTCATCTGCTAACCACGCAAACGTAGATTTTAACTGCTGGCGAAATTTCTCTTGCAGTACCTGAACTTGGTCTATAACTTCCTCTGCTTTTTCTCGACTGACTGATACTAGCTCATCCTCAGTTGGGCGAAAGCGCGTCAGTCCCACAGGGACTACAGCCACTGACGCTACCGTTGGCACCTCCCCGTTGTGAAACTTCGCCAAATCTAGCAGAGTACGTTCCAAGTGAACCCCATCGTTAATACCAGGGCAAACCACCACTTGAGCGTGAATTTGCAGGCGTCGCTCCTCAAACCAGTGCAACTGCTCTAGAATTTGTCCTGCACGCTGATTTTTCAGCAACCGTCTGCGGATATCGGGTTCAGTGGCATGCACGGATACGTAGAGGGGGGATAGTCGCATCTGTTCTATCCTGTTCCACTCTTTTTGTGTGAGATTAGTCAGGGTTAAGTACGAACCATAGAGAAAGCTCAGGCGGTAATCGTCGTCTTTTAGGTACAAGCTCTGACGCTTACCAGGTGGTTGCTGATCGATAAAGCAAAAAGGACAGCGATTATTGCATTGAATCAAGCCATCAAACAAGGCCGTCTCAAATTCCAGTCCTAAATCGTCGTCGTAGTCTTTCTCTATCTCGACGACATGAGTTTTACCTCTAGCATCGAGGACTTCAAGTTCGAGGACTTCATCAGCACACAAAAACTGATAGTCAATTAAGTCGCGAGGATGCATGCCGTTGATGGCAACAATGGCATCTCCAGGCTCAAACCCGACTTCAGCAGCAATGGAATGGGGCAGCACCCTGGTGATTACAGCAGGACGAATAGAAGTTTCACTCATAAACTTTAGATTTTATGCCTGTCTAGATCTTCTTATAGCGTTTCGCTCGCTCTAGACACGACAAGCTTGGTTGGTGGAAACTTCTCGAATGTGAGATGTGACATTAAATGCGATCGCATTGAAGCCGCAGTTACTAGCACAGCCCTGTCCTGCAACTCCTCACATCCTTCCAATTACCCCCCAATTACCCCGATCTCACAAGACTGATGGAGACTTCCTCAAGAGTAATTTAGCTATTTCTCAATACTCCAAGTGCGATCGCACTGAGAATTGCAGCCCCAAACCCTAATCGATACCAGACAAAGATCCAATTACTATGTCTTTGCAGATAGCCCAATAACCAGGCAATTGATACATAGGAAAAGATAAATGCTGATAATGTTCCCACAAATACTAGAGTCAGATCGATTTTACCTAACGCTTCCTTGAAAAATTCGTAAAGCGTGGCGATAGTAAGCGCTGGAATTCCTAATAGAAATGAAAATCGAGCCGCTGTTTGCCGTTCTAGTCCCAGAAATAGTCCTGTTGTCAAAGTAGAGCCGGAACGAGAGGCCCCAGGGACTAGCGCCACCATTTGACCTAACCCCATCAAGATACCATCTTGAATTTGCAATTGATCGAAATTCCGCTTGCGCTTGCCGAGCTGCTCGGCTAATCCTAGCAAAAGTGCCATGACAATTGACACGATCGCAATAGTCGTCATGCTGTTAATCGATGATTTCTCATCATTGAGTGCTTTTTTGAGGAGAAATCCACCTACGAGAACTGGCAATGTTCCGACTGCTATTCCGACAATCAGTCTCCATTCCTCTCGTTGCCAGTCTTTTTGCTGAATCGCCTCTAAGCTACCTGTCAAAATTTTAGTGATATCTCGCCAAAAATATAACAGGACAGCTATGACACTCCCAAACTGAATTGTGGCAACAAATGCTTTCTCCCCCACTGTTTCCCAGTGCAGAGCTTTCGTAAAAACTTGAAGGTGAGCTGTACTACTGATAGGCAGAAATTCTGTTAATCCCTGTACGATGCCCAAAACAAATGCCTGAAACAGGCCTTGCAGCAAATTTACGTCATTCGCTGGGTTAGCTTGCCCGAATAGTAGGTTGCCACTACTCGGTAGCATTAGGGACAGTTCCACACCAATCCTCTCCCATCCAATGCCATCAGTGGCTAAAAACATGGTTGTCATCAACTCAACTCCTAAAACTCCTATATAGTGGGTCACCAGACACTATTAAAGCCTTTGCCAAGGGCGAAATGCTTACTTTTCGTCCTGGAAACTGCTCCTCAATCGGTAATTCCTGACAGCAATCAGACATTCTCGATCAGCCCGATTGCGATCCCACTCAGAATTGCCGCCCCAAACACTAATCGATACCAAATAAAAATCCACGTACTGCGGGTTTGTAAGAAGCGCAGTAGCCATGCGATTGCTAAATACGAAAAGACAGCAGAGGAGATGAACCCAATCATGAGTGGCACTAGCTGAGTCGCTCCTAACCCCTTGCTGAGGACACCGTAGAATTCGACTAAACCAGCTAGCGTAATTGCAGGAATCGCTAATAAGAACGAAAAACGCGCGGCTGTTGCCCGTTCCAAACCCATAAATAGACCAGCTGTCAGAGTCGATCCAGAACGCGATACCCCAGGAATGACAGCCATCGCCTGCGCTAGCCCCATCAAAACCCCATCTCGAATTCCTAAATTCTCCCAGTTGCGTTTCAAGGCACCCAACCGTTCGGCAAGCCCGAGTAAGATTGCCATGACAATAGAAGCGATCGCAATCGCACCTAAACTCCGTAGCGGTGAGCGATCGAAGTCGGGAACAAATTTCTCGATCGCTAATCCACACAAGACAATCGGTAGAGTTCCTAGTCCAATTCCCACAACTATCTGTAACTCGTGAGATTGGCGATCGGATACTCGAATAGCTGCAATTGCTCCAACCACGAGTTGAACCAAATCTGCCCAGAAGTACCAGATGACCGCAGCGATACTGCCCAGCTCAAGGATAGCGCTAAAGGCAACATCTGGAGCGTCCCACCCCATAGCCACAGATACCACTTTTAAATGACCTGTACTACTAATTGGTAGGAACTCAGTTAACCCTTGTACGATACCCAGAACCACAGCTTGAACGAAATTGATTGGAGACGTCGGTGCTGTAGTCGGCGATACCAGTTCTGATGATGGGGTAGTACCAAGAACCTTCAACGGGAAAGCCAGGAATACACCAAGTACACCAGCGCTAACAAACTTGAACCATTGACGTTGCGATCTGACCATTCCTTCTGTTTATGTCGTACCAGGGAATCACGACCAATATTTAACAGTCATTGAATCGATGCAATCCAAGGCTTAGAGCGTCCTCGCTCAAGTATTACTGACTCTAAGCTTTATCAGCAAGTCAAATTTCAGCCGGTCAAGTTCGGGGTTAATCTTGCGGCTGGCTGGTCGGCTATCCAAAACTCGATTAATATGATTGATATCCCCTAGGGGGGGATAGCTATGTGGTATCTTGAGATATATAAAGATAAGTAAAGAAAATTAACGATATCTTGTTTCACAATACCTGGTTCTCATCTTCCGCCTCTGGCTACTCAAGCCGGTCAGAGCAACTATTTATCTCCGATCGAGTTCATAAAATTGGCGATCGCAAAGCTTGGTTAATCTTTGCGGCTGCATCGTTTCTCGTGTCTGTGCCGGTATTTATTCAAGCTCCCTTAGTACGGCAGCTACCATTATTAAGTTTACTAACAACGCTGGGTTGGGTTGGGTTAGCGCTCATGCTCTTGAAACGCCCAGCGACTCAAGTCTGGGGAGACTTGCTACTGGGATTCAGCTGGAGTTGGCTAGCTGGCTCGATTTATTGGGGCTGGCTGCGAACAGAGCCGTTGATTCACTTACCTGTAGAAGCAATTGGTCTGCCGTTTGCCTTATGGGGCTTGTGGTGGGGTCGAGGAAGGGTCGGAAATCTGTTTTATTTGGGTTCGCTGTTCGGAACAGCACTGACAGACGTCTATTTCTACATCACCGATCTCATTCCTCACTGGCGTCAGGTGATGCGAGTTGAACCCACCCTAGCGACGCCAATTTTGCAAAGTGCGATCGCGCAGGTGCAAACCCCTTGGGGAATTAGTTGGGCTGTAGTTTTGGGAAGTACGTTGGGAATTGTCGGATTTTGGTCATTGACCAAAGGGCAGTTACACTGGTGGGCGTTTAGTGGAGCAGTCTTGAGTACAATTTTGGTAGATAGTCTATTTTGGATAGCAGCTTCTATGGCCTAAAACAACAGAATGTTTGTCGCGAACCATTCTTCGCGTTAGGTCTAGTTGATAAATATCCGGACTCACTAGTTTGGCTCCAGAATGCATCTACTAGAGCAATAATGCTATTAACCCTGTCGTCGCTTCTGTGCCTGTGGTGACTCTGCGATCCACTCCTTACCTGCTACTGCCGACCGAAACTGGTAATCGCTATCTTCCTTTAGTGGGTAGCAATTGCTGGACTGTTGGTCGTAGTGATGATAATAATTTTGTGCTGTCGGATCGGTGGATTTCCCGCAACCACGCCATGTTGCAGTGTACCGAAACCGGCGACTTCTATCTGATCGATTTGGGAAGCCGCAATGGTTCCTTTGTTAACGGTCGGCGAGTCAGCATTCCCGTGACGTTACGCAATGGCGATCGCTTGACCTTTGGTCAGACCGAGTTGGAGTTCCATTGCCCCAGCAGCAGCCACAAAAATGAGTTACCTGCGCCTTCAGATAAAGAAACCCTGACATCAACCTTGCATGTGCGTCGCCTGATGTCAGTCATGGTGGTAGACATTCGCGACTTTACGGTATTAACCCGCCAGTTGGATGAAAAAATTCTCTCAGCAGTGATTGGCACTTGGTTTCGCCAGTCGGGAGAAATTATCCGTAAATCTGGCAGCTGGGTGGATAAATACATCGGTGATGCCATCATGGCGATTTGGTTTCACGGCTCGCAAGGAGTCAGTCGTGAAGAAGCAATGAATATTTTGTATGCAGTTAGTGCGCTGCATAAAATGACAACGGCACTTTCCGAGCAATACCCTCTCCCCTTTCCTCTACGAATTGGAACGGGAGTGAATACGGGGTACGCCATGATTGGGAATACGGGCAGTGGCGATCGCCCCGATTACACGGCGATCGGTGATACGGTAAATGCGGCCTTTCGCTTGGAATCGTCCACGAAGCAAATTGGCTTAGATATTGCCTTGGGAGAAGACACGTACCGCTATCTGTCTGATTTAGGGCTTTATCACATTGACTTCAAGCAACACACGGTTCATCTTAAGGGTTATGAGTCTCCTACCATAACCTATGCAGGTACCTACGGAGACTTGGATAATTTTTTACGAGCAAATACTCCCCGCCAAGAGACGCTTGAGAGTTACTGATCGCAGGAGCATAGCATTCACAAAGCAGTCCTCATAAGCGATCGCTTCGCTCGCCATCAATCATGAACGTGGCACTTTCAATTTAGAGGGTAAAGGGTTCCCATGGTTACAAATGCGGGAACCTGCGTCGGGAATTGCAAAGTAATGTAAATAACTTATACACAAGTTGAACACAAGTCGAACGCGATCGCAAACATTCAGCTTGGATACTCAAGTGGCTGTCATTAGAAAATTTAGTAAGTGCCTTCAATTCATAAATTTTCTTAGGCATTTCCAGCTCTCGTGAAGCTTTGGTGAAGACGTTATCTAGTTGCGAGTGATGTTGTCATCGACTCCTCCGTGAAATCACCTATACAGAAAGAGATAGATAGGGCGCGATCGCACTCCACTATCATTAGATTTGGTCTAATGCCTGAGAGAAAGTACTGAAAAAAATATGAAGTTGTCATGAAGTTTCCGGAAAGTTCTTGCATTAGATTGGGAGATCTACTACAAATGCTTTAGCAGAAGAAATGTCCAGGGGGATCTATCCGTAGAAACAGATGGAAAGTCGCTACAACGTTACGATATTACTCCTCTATCAGCTTGAGCTAAGAAAATTTGTAAATCTAGTCCAAGCAGAGCGAAAAAATATTAAGGTTTCAAGTTGCTAAAGACTTTCTTCTGAATTTATTAACTGATGCTTGCAACCTAATAGAAAATTATCAAAAAAAGCTCAAATCTACCTAATAGTTTTATTCAGCACAAAGTATCAGTTATTCCTGCATGATTTAAATGCAAAATACATAAAAATTATCTTGGTGCATCAGCTTTTAATCAAGCCTTAAAATACGATTTAATCGTTGCCTTTTTTTGTTCGTAAAATTGTATCATTAAGTCTTGCTTCTTATCCTATCAGACCCAAATAAATAGAATTATGTCTAGCAATTTGTCTTTACCTACTCAAAAAGTACTTAATTCGCCGATTACTGCCTTACCGTTTGAAAAGCAAATTCAAACAATGGTGAAATGGGCACGTAGTCGTGAGAGCCGGACTGTCTGCGTAGCGAATGTCCATATGCTGATGGAAGCTTATAAAAATCCTGCAATGGCTGAGGTATTAGAAAACGCTGATATCGTCACTCCTGATGGCATGCCTCTTGTTTGGATGATGAGGAAAATGGGAGTGCGAGATCAAGATCGGGTAGCAGGGATGGATATTTTATTGGCTTCTTGCAAGCTAGCTGAGTTACAAAATGTCAGCGTATGCTTTGTGGGGTCAATGTCAAGCATTCTTGATTTAATGAGGGCAAAGTTAGAGCGGGATTTTCCTAACCTAAAGATTGCTGCTATGGAACCCTTACCATTCCGCCCACTTACTCCCACTGAAGATGAGGCTCTAATTCGCAAGATTAACGAAAGTGGTGCGGGTTTGGTGTTTGTTTCCCTGGGCTGTCCCAAGCAAGAATACTGGATGGCTCAGCATAAAGATAAAATTCATGCTGTGATGATTGGGGTTGGTGCCGTTTTCCCAGTCTATGCAGGAATCCACAAGAGAGCGCCTCGCCAAGTCAGAGAGTTAGGACTTGAGTGGTTATATCGCTTAATCCAGGAACCGCGTCGGCTTTGGCATCGCTATATTAAGACTATTCCACCATTTATCTGGTTAGCGATCAAGCAACTGCTGACGCAATCAGCTCCCCGTTCTCAATGTTTTTAGGCTGTAGCAGGCAGAGAGCGCACTGTTAAGCTAAGGCTTACACCCTGATTGGCTGGCAAAAGTTCTCAAAGCTTTTCTAAAGACTTTTGTAGTAAATTGGCGTTTTCACCTAAACAATGTTCGACTCGGCTAGATTCTGTAAACTCTATAGGTGGATCTTAAAAACTTGCCAGTTCACGAAGACTCGTACCTTAGATCAGACAGACTCATAATCTAGCAGGGAAAGATAGAAATTCACAATCTCTCTAGTCAATAGAATAGAAATGTTAAGTCTAGGGATGAGTCTCCCAGCTTCTGAAATCTTCCCTTATGATTAATTATCTTTCAAGATTCTTCTACATCATGGCTGGTAAAAAGCGAGCTTTGCTTTTACTGGCTATTTTATTCTTGCTAGTTTCCCTGCTAGAGGCTGTAGGTATTGGACTTGTAGGTCCTTTTATAGCCTTAGCTACTAATCGAAAGCTAATCTATCAAAATCCAAATTTGGATTGGGCATATACGCACTTTGGATTTAGCTCTGATATTCAATTCGTAGGATTATTTGGTTTAGGAATCGTTGGCATTTTGTACTTAAAGTCTTTCCTCGGTTTTAGCATCCAAAAGTACATTTTTGAATTTGGATTTAGCCAACAAGCGGATTTACGCTCCAAATTAATGCATGCCTATTTAAGAGTTCCTTATATTTTTCATTTAAATCGCAACACAGCAATTTCAATTCAAACAATTGTTAACGAAACTCAGACGTTTGCCAATGGCATTCTTATGCCTGCTCTTTTTTCAACATCTAATCTTA
The DNA here is from genome assembly GCA_036703375.1 of Allocoleopsis sp. Taxonomy (GTDB): domain Bacteria; phylum Cyanobacteriota; class Cyanobacteriia; order Cyanobacteriales; family Coleofasciculaceae; genus DATNPC01. The sequence goes on along the minus strand of DATNPC010000092.1, from coordinate 59 downwards.
CTGTCGTATTATTTCTAACTATACTACTTTTAAAGACAAATTTAGTCGCAACCGCAAGT
>DATNPC010000091.1:0-9244 GCA_036703375.1 Allocoleopsis sp. | reverse complement strand
CTGAGTTGCGCCGCGTCCCAAAAATCTGAGCCAGAGAGTATCTTCAGTTACAGGTAACTGGTGAATCGCTACCAGCGCCGACTTGAAGAACTCCGGCAGAAAATAAACACCATTCTCCCAGTTTCCAGACTCATCTAATTTCGCTCCAAACCCACTGAGTAGCCTTGCCGAACACGAGGGTGCTAGAATCCACAAACGCGGCCAGTCGCCTTCTTGAAAAGAATTCCCTTCTCGTCTGGCTCTACGCCGCAGTTCACTTTGTAGGGAATTCAACTTGCTGAGGCAGTCGAGGACTTCTACTGGACTGGGGGCATTCCGGAAAGGCTCCAACAAACAAGTTGTTGCTGCCATTTGACCTAGTAAACCCAGGTTTTGAGGTTCTGTAGCAGGCGTTGGTGTTGGCACAAACCAGACATCCACTTGGCGGACTTCCGGCGATACTTCGCGACTGGTTTCCACTTGACCCAGAGGTGCTAATAATTCCTCTAGGTATTGCTTGGCGAATTGGTCATGAGGCTGTCGCGTCATGCGATTTTAGATTTTAGATTTTGGATTGGGTTTTATTCTCTCCAAATTTGTGCCAATTTCTCTAATAACTCCTCTGCTAGTTCCAGTAGTTCAATCTCATCTTCATGGGACTGAGCCACTGTAAGTTTGCAATCAGCAACTGAACTGGCTGCATTTATATCCCTAAAACCCCTTTCTCTAGAAGACTTTCAGAGAAAAATGAAATTTGTGTGAAATTTAGATAACCCCGACGCCAGACGCGATCGCTCCTCACAAGTCACTAAACTTAAGCCTAGGCACTCCTTTTACTGCGAATCAATCAGAGAAACGCACTTAACTTATGAGCGGTTCCTTCGGGGTCAGGATTTTCCGCAAATTTTTAGAACCCAAACGTTTTGCGATCGTTGAGGCTTGTTTAATTGGTTTAGTTGCGGCACTAGCAGCAGTTTTTCTGAAACAGGGAGTCGGATGGATCGGGACGTGGCGAGTCCATACAGCGCATCTACTACCCGCTTGGTTGGTACTCCCCGGTATAGGTTTAGCAGGTGGACTGCTATCAGGTTGGTTGGTCGAACGGGTGGCTCCTGAAGCATCCGGTAGCGGTATTCCTCAAGTCAAAGCCGTCCTAGCTAGAGTACCAATAGCACTGAATATTCGGGTAGCTCTAGTTAAGCTTTCCGCTGGCATTTTAGCACTGGGTTCGGGTTTGCCTCTAGGTCGGGAAGGGCCAACGGTACAGGTAGGTGCAGCCTTAGCCGCTCAACTCAGTCGCATTTTTCCCACGTCACCAGACTACCGACGCCAGCTCATTGCTGCTGGAGCAGGGGCAGGGTTGGCAGCGGCGTTCAATACCCCAATTGCTGGTGTCCTTTTCGTCGTAGAAGAACTACTCCAAGATGTATCGGGCTTTACTCTAGGGACTGCAATACTCGCATCTTTCATTGGTGCGGTTGTTTCCCGATGGCTGGGGGGTCATAGTTTAGACTTAGAGCTGACAGCCTTGCATACGAGTTTCTCCCCACAGGAAATTCCGTTTTACATCGTGTTGGGAGTGTTGGCTGGATTGCTGGGTTCGCTGTTTAATCAGGGTGTTCTAGCTAGTTTGACACTGAACCGCCGACTATTACCCTTCGGATTACCGTGGCGAGTGGGGCTAACTGGATTAGTTTGCGGTATGGCGATTGCCTTTTTGCCCGTTCATTTTCGCGATAGTGCTGGGTTAAAAGAACTGTTGACGAATGGCGAACTCAGTTGGCAATTTGCTGCGATCGCATTTGTTGCTCAGTTTATCCTGACAATATTCGCTTATGGTTCGGGAGCGGCAGGAGGATTGTTCGCTCCCGTCTTAATTTTAGGGGCAGCGCTTGGCTTCTTAGTGGGCAGCTGCCAACACAGTTTGCTTCATGCAAGTGCGCCCGTCACCTATGCTCTGGCAGGAATGGGGACATTTTTCGGTGCTGTCGTTCGGGTGCCGATTACAGGAATCGTCATTGTGTTTGAGATGACGACGGACTTTAATCTGGTACTGCCACTAATGATTGGCTCTGCGGTTGCCTACTTGGTGGCTGAACAGGTTGTTCCTGGCTCGCTGTACGATCGCCTTCTGGAGTGGAATGGCATCCACTTGAAAAAAGAGTCTACCACAGATGGGCTTTTGGCTCAGGTCATGGCAGCTGATGTCATGCAGCGACGTGTCGAAACGCTATCGGCGCAGATGAGTCTGGAGGAAGCGGTGCAGGCGTTTTCCCAATCGCTTCATCGCAACTTCCCAGTAGTAGAGAACGGGAAATTGGTTGGCATCATCACCCAGAAAGATTTAGCGGATAGTGCTAAAGAGCGTTTAGGTGGGGAAAAAACCGTCAAGGATATCATGACGCCGGAACCCGTGAGGACGGGGCCAACGGATAGCCTGGCTCATGTTCTTCATCTGCTCAATCGTTATAACCTGAGCTGTTTGCCCGTTACCGAAGGTCGAAAGTTAGTTGGGATTATTACCCGCAGTGATATTATCCGAGCAGAAGCCGACCATCTCAATGGCGAGATGGCAGCGGTAGGCCCCAAACCCGCTCCGAGTTATATCGTTTATCAAACTCGCGCTCCGGCTACAGGCAAAGGACGGTTACTCGTACCGCTCTCGCACCCGGACACGGCGGCAACATTGGTGCAAATGGCAGCAGCGATCGCAAAAGAGCGGGATTACGAACTAGAATTACTCCATGTCGCGATCGTGCCGCGCAACCAACCTCCAGCCGAGACTTCTATCCGAACCACTGTCAGCCGTCGCCTCCTCCGTCAAGCACAAAGGTTAGGGGAAGCATGGCAGATTCCTGTACACACCCAAATCCGGGTAGCACATGAGGTTTCCGGTGCAATCCTAGAAGCTGTAAAAGAGCGGCATATTGACTTAGTTTTGATGGGTTGGAAAGGTAGCACTGCGACTCCAGGACGGGTTTTCAGCCGAGTTGTGGATACGGTAATTCGGCAAGCCGCTTGTGAGGTTGTCTTGGCAAAATTAAACGGTAAAAGAACTTTCAACCGTTGGTTAGTGCCCATGGCGGGAGGCCCTAATTCAAGCGTTGCCGTTCGACTCCTCCCGGCTCTGGCTTCGCTCAGTCAAAAACCTGAAATCAAAGTTTGTCAGGTTTTCCAGCCGACTGATTCTTTACCTGACACAACGATACTGGATCGATCGGTTCACTTTCTCAAGCCCAGAGTAAGCGGGCAGGTAATGGCTCTGCCAGTCCGCGCCAGTTCTGTGTCGGAAGCCGTTATCTCGTTCGCTCAACACGATCGAAGTGATGCGATTGTCTTGGGAGCGAGTCGTGAAGGACTACTTCAACAAGCGATGAACGGAAACATTCCAGAAACGATTTCTCGCAATAGTGATTGTACAGTCATTCTGGTAAGGAGTGTGTAAAAAGCTATCAGCGTTCAGCTATCAGCTATCAGCCGTTAGCAGTCAGCAAACAGCCAATAAATCATATCAAATACCTAAATTTTTGCTACAAATCAATCTCCACGTCTGGAGCGTCAGTCATCTGTAGCAAACTTAAGGAGAAACGATATTAGGGCGTGTTTTCAAACTCTTCGATCCCCCCCAGCCCCCCTTAAAAAGGGGGGAGAAGTCAGTCCAAGTCCCCCTATTTAAGGGGGATGCAAGGGGGATCTCCACCGATATCAACGAAGCCAATTAAGTTTGAAAACACGCCCTATCCCTTCCTCTTATAGCTGATATCTGATAGCTGAACGCTGATAGTTAGATAAAAGGAATATTCTAATGCGACTTCTATTAGTTGAAGATGAGCCAGATTTAGGCGCAGCGATTAAACAAGTTCTGAGCCATGAAGCTTATGTCGTGGACTGGTTTCTGGATGGAACTCAGGCGTGGAACTATCTGGAAAGTGCGTGGACTGAGTACTCCCTAGCAATTATCGATTGGATGCTGCCCGGATTATCCGGATTAGAGTTATGCAAGCGACTGCGACGCGAGGGAAGTCCTCTACCCATATTAATGCTAACCGCAAAAGACCGATTGGAAGAAAAGATTATCGGACTCGATGGTGGTGCGGATGATTATCTGGTCAAGCCGTTTAAAATGCTAGAATTGCTAGCAAGATTACGGGCATTACGGCGGCGAGCGCCTCAATACCAACTCAGACAGATTCAAGTCGGCAACCTAACTCTAGATTATGGTACTCATGCAGTTTCTCGGGAGCATCCCAATGGAGAGAAAGAGGTCATTCCTTTAACTGCCAAGGAATTTCAACTGCTGGAATACTTTATGAAGCATCCTGACCAAATTGTCACTCGCGACCAACTGATGAATCAGCTTTGGGAAATTGGAGCAGAACCGGTTAGCAATGTCGTAGCTGCACAAATTCGTTTACTGAGGCGGAAGCTCGGAGAAGACAACAATAACTCCTTGATAGAAACGATTTATGGTGTGGGCTATCGCCTTAATGCTAATTGTTTATAGAGGCAGATGGCAGAAGGAAGGAGAAGTAAGAAGATAGGGTTTTAAGAGAACTAGATGCCCAGTTAATAATTGCATGAATGGAACAAAATCCACTCTTCTCCCGAACTCGCTTGCATCTTGCTGGTTGGTATGCCGGAGTGATGGGCTGCATTCTCGGTCTATGCGGTCTGGGAGTTTATCATGTGGTTGCGATCGCTAACCATGAAACGATCGATCGCGGGCTGGAATCAGTAGCCAACGCACTCCATGACAGCATCGAACCCGTCTTGCAGCAACCCGGACACTTACAGCGGATTGCCCGAGAACTATCATTTGAGCTGTGTTTAACTCAGGCAGACTGCTTGCCCAGAACCGCGCATACTTTACCGCCCATCCCAAAGGTGAGCGAATCAGTCAGTTACTACATGCGCTTGGTGGACAGAACTGGAAGACCAATTGCCTTAGCGGGTAAGCAGCCTGGACGATTACCGGTTACCTCACTCTCTAAGCATTGGCAAACACTAGCAGCCCCTCAAGGTAAACAATATCGTCAAATTTCCTTGCCACTATACAGCCAGAATCATTTGTGGGGCTATCTGCAAATGGGGAGAAGTCTCAACGACTTGAACCAGCACCTAGCGGCTTTGAGACTAACGTTGTTACTGGGGTGGCCTGTTGCCATGCTTTTAATTGCCACTTCAAGCTGGTGGTTAGCAGGAAAGGCAATGCAGCCTGTCTACCAGTCTTATCAACACATGCAACAGTTCACTGCCGATGCTGCTCATGAGTTTCGCACGCCGTTAGCGGCGATGGAGTCTACGATTGAAGCTGCCATCCGGCTGTACGGACAGTCTCAGGAGTTACCCCAACCTGCGTTTGAAAGTCAGGGATTGTTAGGAGTGCTTCAGCGTCAGATTACTCGGCTTTCTCAATTAGTAGGGGATTTGCTCCTCTTGACCCGAATCGATCGCAAAGAATTGACGGGAGAACAAGTCACTTGCTGCCTGAACGATCTAGTTAGCGATCTGGTTGAGGAACTGGCATTTCTGGCGATTGAGGCTGGCGTGTCGTTCTCAATGCAGGTAATCCCACAAGAACCTTTGTACGTTCGGGGAAATGAAGAACAGCTTTATCGGCTTGTTTCTAATTTAATGGTCAATGCTATCCAAGCAACTCCACCTGAAGGAAACGTTACAGTTGTTCTAGACCAAAGTGAGGAGTATGCCTTAATTCAAGTCCAAGATACCGGAATTGGCATTGCCCTAGAAGACCAGCCTCATATTTTTGACCGCTTCTATCGAGTCCATAAAGACCGTTCTCGCCAAACTGGGGGTTCTGGATTGGGTTTGGCGATCGCACAAGCGATTGCCTCAGCACACCATGGCACGATTCAGGTTCAAAGTCAGCTGGGCTTAGGCAGTATCTTTACCGTGCGACTCCCGAAAAAACCCTAAACTTGCATGTATGACAAGAACCCATTCACAGAGGATGGAGCAGGTCCCCTTGCGACAGAATATGATAGCTAGTGCCGATCTTTTGAGATCGTACCTCTGCGGAACCCTGTGCATCGACTAATCAACGAGACTGACCTTGGCCGCAGCACCGACTAAATCAAGTTTGAGACAGTGTCTGTTATGACTTCGCCGCTGCAGGATCTTCTCCATGCCGTACCCGCTCTACAGCGTAAGACTTATTTCAAGTCTTCTCTGACAGCACTTTCACATGCTGTTGAGGATTTAGTTTTGGCGGATACAGACTCTCCCTTGGTCATTGCTAATTTCCAGCAAGAGCGGTTTTATCGTCAAGAGGTGAGTCGCTATTACCAGATTGCCCAACGCACCGATCAACTTTATGTGCTGGCAATACCAGAGGACGAGTCTAGCTTTGCTGTAGCGTCAGAAGCTTATGAAACGATTCCCCTCGACCCGAGTGACGAACTGGCTCAAGAATGGAACTTAATCGTCCTGGGACTGAAATGTACAGCGTGCCTAGTGTGTAGAGAACTCGCCACGCCAGCCGTACCCATGGAGCAGGCACGACAGTTCGAGGGGATTTGGACGTTCGATCGCCAAGTCAGCGCTCAGGCGGCTCGTCTCTTACTGAGACGGATTGTGGCGTATCGACCGGAGCTAGCCTGGAAGGTGGACGAGGCATGGCAACGGTATGGTCTGACTCTAGACGTTTCAACTCCCGTGTTTATTTCCACTGTACCCAATACAGAATCTAGAGTCTTTGCAGAGCGTTTGGTGAATTATTTACAGGCGACTCAGTATAAACTGCTCAAAGCCTATCGAGCGATCGCGCTTCAGGAGCGCAATGAGCATCTAGTCAACGCGATAACGGCTGCCATTCGCTGCTCTCTCAATCCTCAAGACGTTCTCGCCGCCGCTGTACGAGAATTAGGTCATACGTTTGACAATTGCCGTTGTCTGCTTTATCGCTGTCGTCCTAGCGATCGCCAAGCTCAAATTGAGTATGAATTTGTGCCTCCAGAGTTACCACCCCTAAAGGGAGAAACGTGGTCGTTAGCGGATAATCCGCTAATTCAAGTCGCTATCGCTCAAGAGCGGGCTGTTGCGATCGCTAATGTGCGTAACATTCCCAACCTGCAAAATAATCTCACGCTTCACGCACAAATTGGGCGGGCGGCAATTCGATCTTGGCTACTGGTGCCCATCCACTACCAAGGCACGTTACTCGGTATGCTGGAACTGCACTATGGGGGCCGAGAACCCTATTTTTGGAAAGCCGATGATATTGGCTTAGTCGAAGCGATCGCAACTCAAGCTGGAGTTGCTTTAACCCAAGCTCAAGCCTACACTGACTTAGCGGCGCTCAACCACCAATTAGAAGCTTTAGAGCGGACTCAGAGTAACCTGATTGCGATCGTCGGCCACGAACTGCGAACGCCCTTATCAACCATCCAAGTTTGTTTGGAAAGCTTAGCCAGCGAACCCGATCTGGCTCCACAATTACAGCAGATTATGCTGGAAACGGCATTGTCCGATGCCGCACGCTTGAGGAGACTGATTCAAGATTTTCTCATCCTGTCTCGCCTCGAAAGCGGTCAAGTTCACCGTCACCCAGAATCGATTCAGCTCAAGGAAGCGATCGATTTAGCGCTGAGCGGTCTCAAAACAAACAGACCCCAAGAGACATTGTCTCACATCAAAGTTGACCTACCTGCTGAATTACCTGCCGTTCGAGCTGACGGAGAAGAGCTCGTACAAGTTTTAAGCAAACTCCTCGATAACGCCTGCAAGTTCACTGAATCCGATGGCGAGGTTACAATACTCGCTCAAATACACCCCTGTAAAGCGAACGAAAATCAGTCGAGCGATCGCGAAATCTCGTGCCAGGAGAATGGCAATCGCCGTCCCATGCTAGAAGTGATTGTTGCCGATACAGGGCGCGGCATTGAACCCAGTCAACTCGAAGCCGTCTTCGATCGCTTCTATCAAGAGGAAGGCGCGTTGCGACGCACGGTTGGAGGTACGGGACTAGGGCTGGCGATTTGCCGCCGCATTGTGGAAGGAATGGGAGGAAAAATTTGGGCCGCATCAGCGGGTAAAGATCGAGGCAGTCAGTTTCACTTTACCGTGCCAATTGAAGTGTCGAAAAGCGTGATTAAAACTTAGTTTATCGCAAAATTATAGTCAACTTAGCGTGAAACCCTCAGTCCGGCAGGGGTTTAAACCCCTGCCTCATAGCGAAAGTCCTCTAAAGAGGACTCATGAGTCTAATAGTCCTCTTTAGAGGACTTTTGCTATTAGCCTGGGACTTAAGTCCCAGGCGGTTTTCGGCTTAAATTGACGCCAATGGGTAATGCCGTGCCCCTACAAACAATGCGTATTCCACTCAATTGAGAACCGCTGTAAATCATCAAAACATACTTTTAAGAGGCACTAATCCTAGTTCCTTCAGTAACTGTTGTCCTTCCGATGTTCGCAGGAGTGCAGCAAACTTTTCTCCCACTGGCGGGAGACTATTATCTCGGGGATAAACAACAGCAAGGGAATAAGCCAGCGGGTATTGTTCAGTTTGAAAAGCGGCTACATCGGGGTGATAACTCCCTTTGCGATCGCATAAATCCGTAGTTGGATCGATAGGTTGATTCTGACTAAGAACCAGTGGCTGCACGGGAGTTTTCCCCTGAGCTTGTACCGCCAATGGATAAATCGAACATTGACCAAAAATTCGACTCAGGGGACTAAACCCAATACTTCCCACGCCCTGGGACTCAAAATCTTGCAGTACAGTCCGGAGCATTTTCAGGGAAGGCAGTTGAGTGACTTGATTCTGTGCCAATTGATTAAATTTCAAATCTTTAAGCACGCGCTGCTCAAACACCTGAATCGCTTCGGAATCCTTTGGAGCATAAAGCTTAATCGGTAAACTCGCTCCGCCTAAATCTTGCCAATTAGAAACCTGATTCAAATAGAGTTGCCTGATTTGCTCTAGGGTAATTTGACCCTCTAATGTTTTGGGTAATCCGCGATCGCGTCGCGCATAACTGAAGGCCACAAAAACTGCCAAACCATCATAGCCAAATTCTTGGTAAGTCAGGTCAATCGGTAGGGGACGGAGGATGGGGACAATGGCAAAATCAACTTGTCTGGCCTGAACTTTTGCGATCGCCTCATCAATCGACTGAGACGGTTTATAATTCAGCTGGAATTTTGGGTGAACCTCTCTGAGCTTAGCGTCTATCGATTGTCCCCGTTGTCTCAGATCCGTTTGCCCTAGAGCATAACTCCAAGTTCCGCCCTCTACAGCAGTGTA
>DATNPC010000090.1:0-9274 GCA_036703375.1 Allocoleopsis sp. | reverse complement strand
TGGCGATTTGGTCGCAATCATCTTGAATCCCTATCAGGGATTGAAACATCCAATGCGATATCCAACCGCGTCACTTTAAACGTCGCAATCATCTTGAATCCCTATCAGGGATTGAAACTCCGTATGTTTTTGTTATATCCTCCAGCAATTTGCCACGTCGCAATCATCTTGAATCCCTATCAGGGATTGAAACATTTATCCCAGTGACACAGGAGGACTATCAAGCTGGATTTCGGTCGCAATCATCTTGAATCCCTAAGCAGGTGGGCGTAAATAAACCCCACACCCACGAAGTCGGGTTTCACAGAAGTTACCCGACTTCTCCACCCCTGGGAGTTTTAGGTTTAATTGTGCCTCTCTGCTTATCAGGGATAAAAACAACAAAAGACCAGAGTTGCTAACATCTTGCCGTTATCGCCCAAATGCTTTGCACCGCAAGAATTTTGGGGTTTATCGCTCTTGTGTTACTTTCTTTAGAGAAAAAAGGTAAAATCCATACGGTGATTTACTTTTAACCTTTGAGAGTATGACATGAGTTTCTGTCGAGAAGGCGATCGCTTTTTCCTTAATATGCGAGCCGTTAGCCTGCCGATTGCCGTACCCGTTCTACATCCAACTCCAAAGCCTCTGCTACCTGCTCAACACTCAAACCCAGCCCCAGCAAACGAGGCACTGCTTCTAACTTTGCCCTCAGTTGACCTTCCTCTAAAACCGCTTCATACGCTCTACTCTGGTTCAATTCCTCAGCAGACTGCGGCTGCACCGCTTGCCTGACTTGCTCTACCTCTAAACCCAGCGCCTCTGCAATCTGCTCCACACTCAACCCAAGCGTCAACAATTGAGGAACTGATTCTAACTTCCCCTCAATCCGACCTTGAACCTTACCTTCTTCTCTACCCTCTTCTCTACCTTCTTCTCTACCCTCTTCCCTACCTTCTGCTAGAGCTTCCTGATACACTCTAGTTTGCTTCAACTCACTTAATCCGAACATGGCCTCTATCTCCTGACGACTTGTTTGAGGTAACTTGTAGACCAATATCGTCTCTATCAATTTTAGAAATTCTCGCTCTTGCGTTTCATCTGCTATTTCCAATCTTGTCCGATCGATTAACGCCCTTGCTCGTGCAATGGCTGCCTCTTCGTCGGCAATGACTAATTGAACAACCGCAATACCAAGAGACTGCTCGGATGCTTCCCCCAATTCATCTAGATAGATACGAGACACTCGTCCTGAGTTCAATAGCTCTCTGTACCTTCGAGTTTCCCCTGTATCTACAGTTCTAGCGGGATAGACAACCACCCCACGCCAATCATTAGTCAGTTCGGTTTTGTCGAGATAGAGGAAAATCTCTGCGAAGAACCGAGAATAAAACTTGGAGTCGGGTTGAAACTGAACTTCAGCGAAATAGATGGGTTGTTCGGAGGCATCAGCCGAGGGGAGAAACACCCCATCAATCCTGAAAGCCAGCTGTTTCACTTCAACCGATGAAAACTGATAAATTTCAGCTTCTTCTGGAGGATGGTCGATTAGCTCAAAGAAGATGCTAGGAAAGGATTGAAACAGGCTATAAAAAATAGTGTCCGTTTTCACGAAGTTATGAGTTTTAGTGACTCCGACCAACCGATTCTACAAGGTGCTGTTGCGACGGGGGATATCCAGAAGTTTGGGCATCTTAACCGAGAACCCGTGTCACGCATTCTGTTAGACAGCCTTGAACCTTAACCCCATTAACCCATGTCTATACAATAGGCATAGTGTCAAGTCCGTCAATGAGTCGCCTTGTCGGAATATCCTAGTACTAATAGCCACTGCGTTTTACAGCGAGTTTTGGCAGCGAACGCTAAACCTGACCGACAGGCAAAGGGAGTTCTAAATGAAGCACATGTATCGAGATATCTTCACCCTAGTGACGCGAGTCAGTGTCATCCTTTCGACCTTCCTGTTGTCTGTTGGCATTGCCAGCGCCCAACCTGCTAGGCAAAATTCGCCCGAACCAACGGTTAACCCAGCGATTTCAGCTCAAGTTCAGCAAGAACTGGAGCGACTGCGCGAACGCGAACGACTGCGAGAAGATGTTCAGGCTGAGGCCAATCGCGCTTTTAGTCGGACGACGATGCTGTTCAATCTGATGCTGGCAACCTTGGTACTGCTACTCGCTGCGGCATTGGTTGCTTTATGGCTATTGCGACGCGCTGTGATTCAAGAAGTAGCCGCGATTGTCAGGGCGCATCTCAAGGAAGTTGGGGACTTGGAAGGTGAGATTGCGCGGGCTAACCAAGACGTGCAAGGTGTCCTGCAAAGCGCTGGTAAACTCGAAACTGAACTCGATCGCGAAGCCGATAAGTTTCACCAGGAACTCGGCATCAATCGGGAAACGTTATCTCAGCTCGTCTCAGAACTGTCTCAGACCAAGGAAGCGGCATTAAAGGAAGTCGCAACGCAGGTCAAAACTGCCAAACAAGTCTTAGAGCAATCGGGGATAGACTTTACGACGGGACTATCTCAACTGCAAGCGGAAGCCCAACAACAAAAACACTCTATTCTAGAAACTTTAGAACAATTAAGCGCTGAATTTGGGCCAGCACTCTCTGTCCTTCAGGCTGATGTGGAATTGCAGAAGGAATCTGCCCTCGAAAACATAAAGCGATCGCAAACTGACTTTACCGTCGAGCTGTCTGAACTGCATAGCGATGCTCAACAACAAAAAGACTCTATCGTACAAAGCTTAGAAAAGTTAAGTACGGAGTTTGCTCCGGAACTTTCAGCGATTCAGGCAGAGGTCCAAGCACGCAAAGAGGCTGTCCTGCAAAACTTAGAAGCCTCACATACCGAGTTTGCCGCTCAACTATCTGCACTCCAACTCAATGTGCAACAGCAACGGGATTCCATCCTGGAAAATCTAGAACGGTTAAGCACTGAATTTGCTCCAGGACTCTCGGCGATTCAGGCAGATGTCCAAGCGCACAAACAGACAGTTCTTCAGAATCTCGAACAATTAAGTGCTGAGTTTGCCCCAGAACTTTCAACCCTTCGATCCGATGTCCAAGGGCAAAAAGAGGTGACGCTACAAAACCTGAAACAATCGGAGACAGAGTTTGCCGATGTACTGTCCGAACTTCAGACGAACGTCGAACAACGACGCAATCTAATTTTGCACAGTCTAGAAGAATTAAGCGCTGACTTTGCTCCAGAGCTTTCAGCAATTCGAGCCGATGTGGAAGCGCAGAAAGACGCTATCCTCCAGAATCTAGAAAAATCAGAACGAGTGTTTGCGGCTGCGCTTTCAGAACTACACTCAGAAGTGCAACAGCAAAAGAGCTTTATCCTGCAAAACTTAGAAGAACTCAGTGCTCAGTTTGCTCCAGAACTTTCTACGATTCAAGCCGATGTCCAATCGCATAAAGAGACAGTACTCCAACATCTAGAGCGATCGCAAATAGAGTTTGCCGCTCAACTATCCGAACTTCAGCTCAATGTGCAACAGCAACGCGATCTAATTCTCCAGAACCTAGACACGCTTAGTGCTGAATTTATGCCTCAGCTGACCGAACTCCAATCTGCGCTGCAAGATCGGAAAGATGAGATCGTGCAAAATCTGAAACAATCGGAAACTGAGTTTGCCACTCAACTCGCTGAACTTCAGGTGGAAGCGGGAATGCAGAGGGATGGAGTCCTGCAAAATCTGAGAACGTTAGAAGTAGAGTTCTCACCTCAACTAGCTGAAATTAAGGCAGAAGCAGAACAAAAAGCTCGCGAACAGAAGGAGTTAACGCTTCAAGAGTTGGAGCAATTAGGCAGCGAGATAGCTGCTCAACTGTCGCAATCGCGATCGCAAATTCAAGAACAGATGGCTCAGATTCTCGAACAGGCGCAAACCAAAGAGACAGAGTTCGTCGCTCAAACTTCAACGATCCAAACAGGAATTCAACAAAAACAAGCACAAACCCTACAACGTTTAGAAAAATTAGAGAAAGAAGCGTCAACTGTCTTCTCAAACTTCCAGTCGCAGATTCAAGAACGCATTGCTCAGACTCTGCAAATCTTGAAAGTTCAAGAGACAGAATTAGCCGCTCAGGTTTCCAATTCGCAATCAGGAGTGCAAGAAAAGAGAGAGCAAACTCTACAAAACTTAGAACAATTACAATCAGAAGTTACGGCTCAAGTCTTGCAATTTCAGACCCAGATTCAAGAGCAATTTGCTCAAACTCTGCAAAACTTGAAGCGGCAGGAAACAGAATTTGCAGCTCACTCGTCCAATTCGCAGTCAGGACTTCGACAAAAGCAAGAGCAAACTTTACAGAGTTTAGAAAAATCGGGAATTGAGATTGCGACCCAATTGAGCCAACTCCAGTCACAAGTTCAGTCTCGGAAAGATTTCACGCTTGAAAACCTAGAAAAATTAGAGAGCAAGCTGGCGAATGAGCTGTCTGAAGTCGTCTCGGATGCTCAAGCGCAGAAGGAGCAAATCTTAAAGCAATTGGCGGAGATTTCCCCAACGGCGATCGCGCAATCAGCAATCTCTGAGGTGTTGGAAAAAGTTCAAGCGCTGACGGAACAACTCGATCGCCTCAAAGCAAATCATCCTCAGTTATTTGCCGACCCAGGAGAATATATTAATCGAGGTAACGAGTTAGTCTCTCAAGGACTCTACGAAGATGCGATCGCAAGCTATAGTCGCGCCCTTGACCTTCAGCCGAGTAACCCGACGATTTGGTCTCAACGAGGGCTAGCGCAATGGGAGTTAAAACAGTATGAAGAGGCGATCGCGTCATTTGATAAAGTACTGGAGCTAGCACCCGACGACTGGGATAGCTTGTATCACCGAGGTCTAGCCCTGAAGGAATTACGGCGATACGATGGAGCGCTGGCAGCGTTTAACAAAGTAGTTCAAATGCAGCCAGACGATGCCAGAGCTTGGTTGAACCGAGGCATGACATTAGGGCGGTTGAGACGTTATGAAGATGCGATCGCGTCTTTTGATAAAGCGATCGAACTCAAAGGTGATTATCACGAAGCTTGGGTCAATCGCGGGGTAGCGCTAGGGACATTGCAACAGCATGAAGAGGCGTTCAAATCATTCGATCGCGCCGTTCAAGCTCAACCCGATGACGCGGTAGCATGGCAAAATCGAGGTCTGGCATTAGGAACATTAGAACGTTACGAAGATGCAGTAGCGTCCTTCGATAAGGTAATCGAACTCAAGCCTGACTCGTACAAAGCCTGGAACTACAGAGGTGACATGTTGATTAATCTAGAGCGAGATGAGGAAGCACTCCAGAGCTTCGATCGCGCGTTAGCCATTCAACCCGACTTTGCCAAGGCTTACTACAACAAAGCCGTCTGTTATGCGTTTCAGGGTCAGGCGAAATTAGCCGTAGAAAATCTAGAGCAAGCGATTAAGCTCAATCCCAACTACCGCGCTGAAGCAAAAACCGACCCCGATTTTGAAGCGATCGTTAAAGATAGGCAGTTTCAGCAGTTAGTGAGGGGTAATGCCACGAATGGGAAGTCACCCACTCCAAAGCAACCAGCTCCTCCTACCAATGGCAGACGACCAGCTCCTACCCGGATCAAAATGAAAGCGGAGGTAGCAGAATAGTTTTTGTTATGCCTCTAGACTGCACCATATAAACTCATGTCAAAAGGCGAGAGCGAAACTAAAAACTACGCAGGGAGGGCGAGGTGTACCTCGCCCTCCCTCCCCCAAGCGAATGATTATCATGATTGATAACAGCAGACTCCAAAGTTCATTCTCAATAAAGCTGTCAATAAACGGAAAGCAGCGTCACATATTAATAACTTGAAATTGCAATTGTTGTCTTTCTATCTCTTGTTCCATGCACAGTAAAAGTGATTGTTGTGTTTCTCTTAGACTCGATACTATCCGATCACTATGTCCAAACGTTTTACTTGCTAACCCAATAATTGAGTCATCATGATTTGGGTCAGACCAAGTGAAGAAATCTATATAAAGTTGAGAGTAGCTTTCGTCAACTTCAGAAATAAAGTGCAAACCCGTATGACGACGAGCAATCTGGGACGCGAGTAAGGTGTCAATCACCAAGAAGTTGTGCCATTGTTGAAACTCGGATACTATATCGTCTTTTTGACGCGCTTTCATTTCTAAATAAAGCTCTATGCAGCGAATTTTCAAATATTGTGTACCTATGTATAAGAAGAAACCAGAGCCAGTGTCCCTAGCGTAAGCTTCCCAGTGGGTATTCCAAATGATTTCCTTAAACAAATCAAAGCCTTTTTTACCATAAAGAGCCACACCTAGAATAATCCCACCGTTACAATCGGTTGAAGCTGTAGTTTGACCAAGCTGAAAAATTTCTTCAAGAAGAGCCTCATTGTTTGTCTTGATGGCTAAAGCAGGAATAAATTCAGGAAAAAGGTTTTTTCCGTAGCACTTCTTGATTTGTTCTTCAATTTCGCGTTCAAGTCCAACGCAGGGCAAATTAAGAAGTCCCATACAAGCCGCTCGACTAAGATAGTAATCTCCTGACTTGGCATACTCCCACAAAATCTGCTGAACTGGAGTGTAGCCAAGATAACCCAAGCAGTGAAGAATATCCTCTGGAAATCCGTCACGCAGCTGTTCTCCTTGGAAGCAGTTTTCAACAAGAACTTGCGCTGTTGATACATTTCCGTGAATCATTAAAGGCTCTATTAATTCATCACGTTGTTCAGCTGCCTCTAAAAATGCAGGTAAAAGAGCTTCCATATCTTCCTGAGAGCCATAGTGTCCGATCGCCTGAGTATAAGCATTTTTGAGTTCTCGTTTTAGTTCTTGGTTCCGATCTCTTTTGTAGAGATCTAAAAGACATTTCGTTGCCGGAAGCATTTTTCTAGGTAATTTGCCTTAAAGTAATTTCTTTGGAGGGTGAGCGAGGTCTACTGACTACTGACGACGGACAAACAACAAGATTTACGTAGGAAGCACAATTGGCAATACTCAAACTTTACTC
Organism: Allocoleopsis sp.; assembly: GCA_036703375.1. Taxonomy (GTDB): domain Bacteria; phylum Cyanobacteriota; class Cyanobacteriia; order Cyanobacteriales; family Coleofasciculaceae; genus DATNPC01. The sequence goes on along the minus strand of DATNPC010000090.1, from coordinate 2,302 downwards.
CCATCATCTCCAAGCCATGCAAACCCATGCAGAAAGCACCTATCCTGAGGAGTGCTGCGGTTTACTTTTAGGTCAGCTTCGCGGGGACGAGAAAATTCTGATTGAGGTTTTGCCAACGGAGAATAGCTGGGATGCGGAAGACGCTGAGGCGTTTCAATCGGTTGAGGGTTCAGCGCAGCTCGATACGACCAAGCGTACTCGATACTCGATCGCACCGGAAGCGATGCTCAAGGCACAAAAAGATGCACGCGATCGCAGTCTCACTATTATCGGCATCTATCACTCTCACACCGACCATCCCGCGATTCCTTCAGAATTCGATCGCGCGATCGCTTGGTCACAGTACTCTTATGTCATTGTTTCCGTTCAACAGGGCAAAGCGTGCGACCTCAAGAGTTGGAGCCTGGATGACGAGCATCAGTTTCAACCCGAAGAAATTCTGACCCTTGCATGAGTGTCCGAATTGCTATCTGCTTTCTGCCTTGGAGCCTTTTGCTATAAATTGAAAACTTTTATTAAAGTTGACGAAGACAGCAAGACAATCAGCTTTTAGATAAGATATAGGTCTTGTCTTCTCTGCACTACTAGCCAGTGAAATGCTCAATCCCAATCTGGATGAAATCCAGCTGACCAAAGAAGAATACGAACGCTACTCTCGACACCTTATCCTACCCGAAGTTGGGCTGGAAGGACAAAAACGCCTCAAAGCCGCCAGCGTGCTCTGCATCGGGACGGGTGGACTCGGTTCGCCTCTGTTGCTGTATCTGGCAGCAGCAGGAGTGGGACGGATTGGTATCGTCGATTTTGATATCGTCGATAGCTCCAACCTGCAACGTCAGGTCATTCACGGTACGTCCTGGGTCGGTAAGCCAAAAATTCAGTCTGCTAAAGACCGAATTCTTGAAATCAACCCCAACTGTCAGGTTGACCTCTACGAAACCCGCCTCACTTCAGAAAATGCTCTAGCGATTGTTGAGCCTTACGACATTGTGGTGGATGGTACCGATAACTTCCCCACCCGCTACTTAGTCAACGACGCTTGCGTGCTACTCAATAAGCCCAACGTCTACGGCTCAATCTTCCGCTTTGAAGGTCAAGCAACTGTATTTAATTACGAAGGCGGTCCGAACTACCGCGATTTGTACCCCGAACCCCCACCACCGGGAATGGTACCCTCCTGTGCAGAAGGAGGTGTTCTGGGAATTTTGCCAGGGATTATTGGCGTGATTCAGGCAACGGAAACGGTCAAAATTATCCTGGGACAAGGGACAACCTTGAGCGGACGTTTGCTGTTGTACAACGCTCTCAACATGACGTTCCGCGAACTGAAGCTGCGTCCCAACCCAGAACGACCAGTAATCGAAAAATTGATCGACTACGAATTTTTCTGTGGCGTCACCCAAGCCAAAGAAGAGGAGGCGAAACGGCAGATGGAAATGCAAGAGATGACGGTGCAGGAACTCAAGCAACTGCTCGATAGTGGTAAGGACGGTTTTCTCCTGCTTGATGTTCGCAATCCCAACGAGTACGAAATTGCGAAGATTCCGGGTTCAGTTCTCGTGCCATTGCCGGAGATTGAACAGGGACAGGGTGTTGAAAAAGTCAAGTCACTGCTCAACGGTCACCAATTAATTGCTCATTGTAAGATGGGTGGGCGATCGGCAAAGGCGTTGGGAATCCTGAAAGATGCAGGCATTGAAGGTATCAACGTCAAAGGCGGAATTACCGCTTGGAGTAAGGAAATCGACCCATCGGTACCTGAGTATTAAAGGTTGAAAAGAGGGGATATGGAGAGTAGGCAGTGGAGCAACAACACTTCCACTCCCTCTTCTCATCTCACTCACTCACTAGTCGCTGATGAACGGTTGTAGGGCGGGCATTGCCGACCAACGACAGAATGAAGTTTTCAAGTTTTATTCGGCAATGCCCACCTTACGATTAAGTTGGGCAGTAACGGCTTGACTTTACCGGACGACAGTCAATCCAAAAGAGTAACGGTTCTAGCTTAACCTCCTGTTGCAAAGCCAGGATATAGAGTCATACCACCATCTACAAATAAAGTGGCACCATTGACATAATCTGAGTCGTCAGAGGCCAACCAGACGGCAGCTTTGGCAATGTCTTCCACATCTCCGATGCGCTTGGCGGGAATAAGTTGGAGTAATTTGGCTGCGGCTTCTGGTGTGTCCCAAGCTGCTTTGTTGATTGGGGTTTTAATCGCACCGGGCGCAATACTATTGACGCGAATTTTATGAGGGGCGAGTTCTTGGGCAATACTCCGCATCATCATATCAATACCGCC
>DATNPC010000089.1:0-11293 GCA_036703375.1 Allocoleopsis sp. | reverse complement strand
CAGCTTTTGAGTCAGAAAGCGAGCTTCTCATCAGTCGTAGACTGAATTAAACGAAAGGTGGGCATTGCTAACTTGGGCTCTCGGTACGCTACAGGAGTTTTGGTAGGCAATGCACACCCGACAAGTGATATGGATGAGGTTGATAGAAAATCAATTCCCTTGAGGAAGTACGATGGAATCAGGTGAAGCGCAAAGAGTGCCGTTACCCTACGAAAACGCAGCGCTTGCTGACCGATCGCACCTTACCTAGAACGATTGAACTCACTGGACGTGGGTTAAAGTACCGTTGCGATCGCCAAGCGAGACAGGGAAGAATTAGCAGAGTAAGGGATAGGAATCGACTGTGGCGCAGGTTGTTATAGAAAACGTATACAAAAGCTTTTCGGGTCGCAAGGGAGAGCGAACGGTTCCACCAGTAACAGCAGAACCTCTACTCTCGCCTGTGGATGAGGCAGCAGCAGTGACTGGGGATAAATCTGTACAAAAGACTAGCAGTACCAATATCTTGCGGCGGATTAACTTAAGCATCCAAGATGGTGAGTTTATGGTGCTAGTTGGGCCGTCTGGCTGTGGGAAAAGTACGCTGCTGCGACTGATTGCAGGGCTAGAGGAATTGACGGGTGGGAATATTTGGGTTGGCGATGCTCTTGTTAACGACTTGCCGCCCAAGGAACGAGACATCGCGATGGTGTTTCAAAACTACGCCCTCTATCCTCACCTGAGTGTTTATGACAACATTGCCTTTGGCTTGCGGCGTACCACCATGGCGGGTGTAGAGGAGCAATCCCCAAACCAGATGCCTCCGTGGACGGAGAGGATGTTAGTCGGAGTGACGCGATCGCTTCCCAAAGGACTGCGCTATCTGTCTGAGAAAGAGAAAGCGGTCGATCGGCAAGTTCGCACGGTTGCCCAGTTGTTGCAAATCGAGCAACTACTGGATCGACTGCCCAAACAACTTTCTGGGGGACAACGGCAACGAGTCGCGCTGGGACGTGCGATTGCCCGTAATCCTCAAGTCTTTTTAATGGATGAACCGCTTTCTAACCTGGATGCTAAACTCCGGGCCGAAACTCGCTCTCAAATTGTCAAGCTTCAGCGACAACTGGGAACGACAACTATCTACGTTACTCACGATCAAACAGAAGCGATGACAATGGGCGATCGCATTGCCGTCATGAATCACGGGCAAATTCAACAAATCGCCCCTCCCTTAGAACTGTACAACCAACCCGCTAACCAGTTCGTCGCCGAATTCATCGGTTCACCGCCGATGAACTTTCTCCCCGTACAGGTGAAAGCACCGCTTCTGGTTCATCATCCCCTGTTCCGCGTCACGCTTCCCGATGTTTGGGAGTCAGTTCTCAAACAGTACAACGGGCGATCGCTAACGTTAGGAATTCGTCCAGAACATTTATCCATCAGCGTTCCTGCCCCGAAAAACTTGCCAGTGCAAGTCGATCTGGTAGAGGCACTGGGCAACGATACTTATTTATCGGTGACGCTAGCAGAGGAATCAACCTTACAGGTGAGAGTTCCCCCGGAACAAGTAGTACAAATTGGCGATCGCATTTGGCTTGCGATCGCATTAGACAAAATTCACTTATTTGACCCCCAAACTGGCACGTCAATCCGACCGGAATAATTTTATAGGAGTCTAACTACTGCCCTCCGGAACAGCGAGATCTGAGGCTACATCCTTACTTAAGCACTCACATTCTCTGACTGCTCTTTTTGCACGAGAAAATCTAGATAGTCTTCCAATTGCAGTCGCCTCGATTTTGATAGCTGACGTAACTTGCGTAAAATCATTTCTTCCTGCTGCCACTGACCGATCGGGATAATTTGCGAGGCGGCGACTTCCAGCGTCACCTGAGGTACATCAAACCCTTCCAGGCTGTATCCGTCCTCTTCCCCTTCCGGCATAGGGTAATGTTCCACAATTGTCGCTATATCTCCCCGCTTCAGGTTGTGTTCTGGTAAATCCTGAACTAGGGCAACTTGGGAAAATAAAGGGTGCTGTACCTTCATCAATTAGCTCCTTTGTCTGGCACTAAAGTGACAAATTTAGTTGTGCCGTTTGCAACCATCCAAATGGTCAAGATATTGAGTTCAATCCCATTTACTCCTCGCAGACACGCACGAATAGCGTACTTCTCACCATAGCGATTCACTTCAATCTGTTCAGCAGGTTGGGTTAAGACCTGAGTACGTAAATCTTGTTCAAGTTGCTGCCAATTGTCCAGTGTGTACCCAGCCCTAACAAGAAATTGCGATTTATCATCTTTCGGCAACGGCACAAGCAGATACTTGGTTAACTTTTCTTCTGCGATTATTGCATCCTGTGGTAAAAAGACCATTAGTTCATGGCATGTATTGGGGGTATGGGGGTAGGGGTTTTTGACTAAATTGTAATGCTCTAAAAGAAAGTCTATTAGGGCGAGATGTCGCAAATCTGCTTGTGTTGGACGGCAGTAGTTGCGACCTCTTGTAAACCATCGTTGGACGTAGACATCGAACAATTTGCGATCGCCTTGATCGCAAATTGTTCCATTAGTCGCTATACTTTCTGACTTTCGATTCTGCGTTCGTTCAGGCTCGCTAGCCCTGCGCCCGTCGCTTCGGCCACAATACTGATGAGACGATAGAGCGCTACAACACTCAACACCACTCCTGTCGAAAAAGGTTGGTTTAAAAGTGCGATCGCGGTTTCTTCAAATACACCAATTCCCCCTGGTGCCGCTGGAAGAATAATCGGTGATAGCCAAGCGAGATTAAACGCACTTAAGAGCATGGGAATTTGATGAAACGCCACTGGGGTAAGTGCCAAAAACATCAGTAAAAACCCTAAACTTCGGAGTATTAAAAAGCCAATGGCTCCCAAAAGAGGCAGGAAAGGATAAGCTTCCAGTTTACAATCTGCCACATCAGTTTCTGCGCTATTTTTTGACTTCCCCTTAAATTTCCCCATCAATTGAAGGATGGGATTCAAACACCAAGGATGAAGCAGCAAAAGCACTCCCACTAAGCCAAGAATTTGCCAGTTCCAAAGATTGAAGTTCTGTGAGAGTCCTTGATTGAGTTGACTACCCACCAGAACGAGCAATAGAGCGGCTGCTGACATAAGTGGCGGTTCAATTAAGACGCTTACGTTATCCTTTGCCGTAGGAACTCCAGCTTCTGTTACTTTTGAGATACGACCGTAGTAATGCCAAACACTTCCAGGCAAATATTTAGCAAGATTAGATTTTAAATAGACTTGAATTGCCCAAGGACTGCTGACTGGATACTTAAACCCTTGAAGAACCCAGCTCCAAACCCATCCGGCTAAAGCATGAGCGAGTAAAGTTACAATAAGCGCGATCGCAAGATACATCCATCCTCCACCATGAATCCGAACGGCTGTTACTTCAGCGGCGTGTGCTTTGAATGCTTTGCCTAAAAAAAACAATACTCCACCAAAAATTAGCCACCGCAGGTAGGGTTTGAGGTGAGTCCCAAGCTGTTGCATACGATTATCGGTAATTCTTTTATTTCTACAAGAGCAATCGACCATTAATCGTTGGTTATTGGTTGTATGGTGCTAATGACCCTTGGCTGATACACCGTTAGTTTTTGCGAGCTTCTTCAAGATACTCCAATCCTGAACCAATGTCCGTAAAGAAAGGATGTTGCTGCGTTTACCTAAGTGGCGTAAAGCCCCCAGCAAATTTCCTTGACGTAAGTCATGCAGGGCATCACCCACTGAAACAGCCGTATGCATCAGGACGCTAGAATCTCGATAACAGACGCTCATGCATTGCGTACAATTGTCCCGAATAAAGGGTCGATCGCGAAATTCAAAAATCGAGGCCATTTTAGTCGGCCAGTAATCGCAGCGATAAACGTTAAAGTGATAGTCTAAGTAGAAGTACTTATACCCTCCAAAGCAAGGATAAATTTGCTTTTCGTCCCGCAGAAATCGCACCATCTCTGCTAGAGATTCGCTGGGATTAAGGATGCCAAATTGGCGTTTGAGAGACTGTACCCTATTGAGTGCGTCAGTCAATTCCTCTTTAGAGTAGTTGACCAATTCTGAGGTCTGGGAAAAGACAAGGGAGGAGGAACCCAATGCTGTTTTAGGATAAGTAAAGGTGACAGTCTCAAAACCCAGGTCTTCCAGGAAAGCAATCAGTTCTGAGAAGTCTTTAATGAGCTTGTTAATCGTGACGGAAGCGACAGTTTTGATCGCCAAACCCTGACATACTTGATTTGCAGCTCGAATGCGATCGCATACGTCCGGCAAGCCACGATTATTTTCGTGTTCCTCCACAGATGGAGAATCGAGGGAAATAAACAGTGTCTTGAGGCCGCTGGTTTTGAGGTCGTCGAGTAGAGCAGGTGTGAGACGAGAGCCATTGGTGACCGCAGAAGGCCGCATACCCTTGTTTACGGCATACGCCACCATGTCTTTAAGCCTCGGGTGCAATGTCGGTTCACCACCCGAGAACGTCAGGTAGCGAATGCCGCGATCGTAGAGGATGTCGATCGCCTGACATAACTTGTCATAGTCGATCCACACCTGCTCTTTCACAAAGTCTTTATCTCGTGCGTAGTTACAAAAGTTACATTTCGCATTGCAGACATTGGTGATAGCAATATTGCAAACACCAGGACCGCCATGAGGTAGGAGTCTCAGCGTATCTATAACTTGCTGCAATACTGACATTTGGGCTTCCTATTATTCGGTAGGGGGTTAGCTGGCGAACGATTGACTAACCTGTTTCCTACGCAGCTTCTGCGAGTAGAATGAGGCCGTTTCTTCGCCTCTAGCACACTGGGCCGTAAACTGAATCAGATGGTGCGCTACCAGCGAGACGTGAATCAGGTTTTCAATGTTACCGGTTTTGAGTTTCGGATAAGCCATTTTCCAGAACGTTTTCCGATAGTGGCTGAAAACACCAACTCGCAACAGGATATTGGTCAAGAGAGTCAAACCTTTGCGGATATTCTCCTTCGATACGCGGGCTGGACTGTTAGGAGGCTCAATCCGGTTCGGATAGGTATGCTCCACATTGTAAGCAAACCGCTGATACAAAAATTCCGGTTCATAAGCAGTTGTAATGCAGCGTCGCCACATCTCAACAACCTGTTCGTAAGGCATCAAAAAGTCAACATTGGAGTCGCGGTTTTCATCAAAGACTAGCCGTCCTTCCTGTTCTAACCTGCGCCACAAGGGGGTTTTCGGTAAGGCATGGAGTAGATTAATCGTCAGCATTGGAATCTGAGACAGACGGATGAACTCTAAAATTCGGTCGGCCGTGTCTGGAGTGTCTGTATCTAGTCCAATGATAATTCCCGATACGACTTCCATCCCGTACCTGTTCAACGTCTTAACCGCTTCGAGAATCGGCATGCTAAGATTTTGGCGCTTGGAAATAGCTTGTAGGGCTTCCGGTTCAGGTGTCTCGATCCCGCAGAAAACTGTACAAAAATAAGCTTCGCGCATCATTTCCAGAAGCTTAGGACTTTGTGCCAAGTTCAGCGTCGCTTCGCAGGCAAACTGAATGGGATAGCCCCTGCGCTTTTGCCAGTCAATTAGGTGAGGCAGTAGCTCCATCACAGCGCGACGATCGCCAACAAAGTTATCATCAACAAAATACACTGCACCCGGATTTCCCGCTTCTAGAATCGCATCGAGTTCGGCTAATACCTGTTCGGGAGTTTTCAGGCGAGGACTGCGGCCGTAAAGTTCGGGGATATCGCAAAACTCGCAGCGATACGGGCAACCACTGGAAAACTGAATATTGGCAATGAAATACTGATTGAGATTGAGCAAGTGATAAGCCGGAATCGGAAACTCGCTCAGGGGTAGGCGTTCTTGAGTTTGGAATCGAATTTGCTGTTCGGGACGCTCTGCATGCTCATCCAAATAAGCGATCATCTCATCCGTGGCATCTCCCAATTCCCCGATGTGCAGAATGTCGAACTCAGGATAGTATTCCGGACAACCGGAAACCGAAGGGCCTCCTACAACCGTAATTTTGCCCTCTCGATGAGCAAGTTCGTTGATACGATTGATGTGAGGGCGTTGGATATGCATGCCACTGACAATAACGGCATCAGCCCAGCGATAATCAGCCCGTTTTGCAGGTTTGATATTCTCATCAATAAACCGGACCTCCCACTCCTTAGGTAAATAGGCCGCAACCAGCAAAATCCCTTGAGGCGGCATAAACGCACGGACATTCCCGGTTAATGGGTAAGCATGGTGGAAGGTGCCAAAGGATGGAGAATACTTGGGGAAGATGCAAAGGATTCGTCGCCGATTGCGGGGAATGTAGGGAGTTCTCCTGTCTCTAAACGCAACTTTTGCATCAGCTTCTACCGGAATTGACTTTTCAGAATCCTTGATTGTGGCAGTCATTCTAGCTTTTTCCCTTGTTATGCTGAGTTTTATGCCACTTTATGGCGTCTAATGGTGAATTGCAAGATTTCATAAGAACTCCTCGATGACTACTGAAGCCAAAGACTTCTAGCAGCAGAGTTACCATACAGCTTTCTTGGACCAACAACCAACAACGGTTCACCAGCGTCCTGCGGTAAGTTGCGGTTGGGAGGATCGGGTGAGTTCTCCGAGCTTTGCTGGGGATTTGACTGACGCATGAAATCGGTGACAAAAACAACTGGACGGGAACTATTCCAATACTCCTGAAGTTCTCGTTTTGTAATGGCATATTCCGGCCGAGGACCTGGAAAATCAGGTGGTAGGCGATTATGTCCACCATCTGTCAGGACTAATACGATCCGATAGATTGTATTGCCTTTACCTTTAGCCCAACCAGGAGGAAGAGTTGAAATGTGGGATTGGGAAATACTCTTTTTTTCTCTCTCTCCCCATCGCCCCATCTCCCCATCTCCCCGTCTCCCCATCGCCCCATCTCCCCGTCTCCTCGTCTCCCCGTCTGTCACTGATGCCGATCGCAACTGGAGACGATCGCCTTTTCGATCCAAATAGTAGCTCATCGCACCTGCCGCCCCTAGTTCCCGCGATCCTTCAAACGTCCAAAGGGTTGTCAACCCCAACCGGGGATTTGCGGTTTCGATTAAGGTTTTGGAAGAACGGAAATCTTGAACTACCGCAAACCCATGGGTAACAAAGGCATAAGCGCTGACAAAGCCAACAAAAATTGCGATTAATGCCAAATTTGGACGGATTAGCAGCAGCGCGATTCCCCCAATCAGACAGCCACTGCCGATGGATAATGCGATCGCAACCATCAACGAACTTAGATCGGGATAGTGGGATAACTCCGGTAAATGCCGAACAACACTAGAAACCCAAACGCTGGCACTACACGCCACTAACCCCAACCCACAAAAGCTCACACCGGCGGCGATGCGTCCCTTGCGTTGCGACGAGTCTTGGCAACGCCACCACCAACCCGAACACAACACGACAAATGGGGCAATGCTGGGAATGCTGTAGTAAATCAGGCGCGATGACAGAGGTAGAAATAAAAGAATAGGAAGGGCAGTTGCGATCGCTAACAGTAATACCCCATCTGATTTGGCAGTTGGGATTCTAGAAGTTGAAGGGTGAAAAAAATTATAGCGATCGCGTGGAGCCGCCTCCAGAGACATTCTCGCAGAATAGCTCTTTTCTAAGGGTAGGGAGACGCAGTTTAGGGCTGAAGCAATCTTTGCCTCCGTTACTCCCCGTGTCTCCGTAACCCCACATCCCCGTGTCCCCTCTCTTTGCCTCCAGTCCTGCCAAGCGGTTTGCAATGCTTGCGGTAATACTAATGTCCAAGGCACGCACCAAATTGCGGTAATCGCTAAATAAGCCAAGACACTCACTTTGGAGACTTCGTAATCTGGCGGCCAACGAGTATCCGCAATCCGCTTAAGATTTTCGTTGAGCAGAAAGTAGCTGAGAAAGCCTGGGTTAGCCCTTTCTACCGCAATCGTCCAGGGTAAGATGACGCACAGCGTTACCATCAGTCCCTGCACCACGCGCAATTTCTGGAGAATGTCCCAGTTCCGTCGCTCTAGTACAAGGCCGACACAGCCAGCAACCGGAAAAACCACTGCAAAAGGACCTTTGGCTAGGATGGCAAGACCTAAAAGGACGTATAGTGCGAGGAAGTAAAGCCACCCGCCATTCCATACCAATCGCCACAGGCAGTAAGAGATGCCAAGCAGCAGGGTTGAAAGCAGCACGTCAATCAGAAGCTGATGGGTAAATATAAACCAGCCCGTAGCTACGCATAGCATTAAGGCAGCAATTTGCCCCGCAGCAGGGCTCCAGAGTTCTCTTGCCCATTTCCATGCGATCGCAGCCCCTACCCAACCTGCGATCGCTAAAGGCAATCGTGCGGCAAATTCCGTAAAGCCAACCATTGCGGTACTAGTGGCCGTGAGCCAATATAGAAGCGGTGGCTTGTTCAGGTAAGGCGCACCATTGAGAGTCGGTGTTACCCAATCGCCGCGCAGCACCATCTCGCGCGCAACACCCGCAAAGTGACCTTCATGGGGTTCGTAAAATCCATATTCGCCTAAGCCGAACGTCACAGCAATTAGCCCTATTGCCAATGTCACAACGTCAACCCAACGAATGGTGGAAGAGGTAATAGGGGTATATGGCTGTTTTTGAAGCATCCTGAGAAACAAGGTTGGGAGCGAAGAGTGTTGTGTCAAAAGACTTTTAACTCAACACTCACACTGGAAAACTCCTGAGAAAGGAGGAGATTGGCTACTTGCCGCTACTTACCTGTTGGATCAGAGCAACAACAGCGTTGCGACTGAGTTTCTCTTGACCACCAGCAATTACGTCCAGGGTGGCATGAGCTAACGTGAGTGGAATTCGGCAAAAGTCTAAGGCTGGTCCATGGGGAAGGGCTTTAGTGTAGGCATCAGCTAGTACCAGATTGCGACGTGCATACGTCTGCATATCTTTGGCACTCCAGGCGTTGGGAAAGAAGTCTACTCCTCGCCTTAGGTCTTCCGTGTGGTTTCGCACGATATTGACGGCTTGTAAGCCGCGACCAAATCCGATCGCCTGAGAGCGGTTGGTCTGCGTTCCGTCGTACCAAGCCCACAAATCAGACAGTAATAGACCCACTGCACCGGCAACGCTAAAGGTGTAGCGGTCTAAATCCTCCTCGGTATTAATTTCCCAGTTGTTCGATGCCCAGTAAGCCATGCGATCGGCCATTGCTGCTGTTGCATCCCAAATGCGAGGGGCAATGGTTGTGGGTGCTAGCAGCGCCCATTCTCCTATTCGCAACGATACTTCCTCTAATTTTGGCTCTCTACTTAAATCCGCTGACAAGCGATCGAGATTGCTACCATCTACGACTGCCTGTAGTGCCGAACTAATGGTTTGAAGTAGATCGGCCTTTGTAGAATTGGCTAGATCGGGGCTATCTTCAATTTCATCAATTGCACGCATGCACAGGTAGGCGGAGGCAACCGCTTCCTTCAGTCCCAGCGGTAGACGACTGATGGGAATGTAAAAAGTCCGACTCGTTTGTTTTAAAATCTCCAATGCATCTGAGCGCAAGTCCATCCGTTCAACTCCTCATGTGTGAAACAAGCAATGCACAAACATAATATTGGGTAAGTCAAGGGAGTTGAATCCCTAGTGTGGCACTACCTGCTGCAAGTGAATGCCCTCTCGTTCCGGGTTCATCGTTGGAACACCTAGCAGTAGTACTTATTTCCTGAGTCTGTGTCACTTATGCAAGAAGTCTTGTGAGCAGTGAGCAGTGGCCAGTGAGCAGTGGTCAGTGAGCAGTTATCAACCTGACGGCTGAATGCTGATAGCTGGCGGCTGAATGCTGACAGCAGTGACCAATATTTTGCGATCGCTATTTTTTGCTCTCCCATATGACCAAGTTTTTGCTATGATAGCGAATGCGATGCTCGCGGACGTGGCGGAATTGGCAGACGCGCTAGATTTAGGTTCTAGTACCGCAAGGTGTGAAGGTTCAAGTCCTTTCGTCCGCATTTTGCAAGCAAGTATTAAGTGCTGTCTGAATCGCAGCATACAATTCTTGCTCTCTCACTGGTTTAAGAATGTACCCAAAGGGAAAAGTCAGCTTTGCTCGTTCCACTGTACTTTGATCGGAATGTCCGGTCAGGTAAATAATGGGAATTTTTAAGCGGTTCCAGATTTGCTCGGCGGCCTGGATGCCGTCCATCTTTCCCCGCAACCGGATATCCATCAAAATTAAAGTTGGACGCAACTGCATGGCTTTCTCGATCGCTGTTTCTGCGGAATCGGTAATATCTCGAACGAGGTATCCAAAAGACTCTAAACTTTCTTTTAAGTTCATCGCCAGGATGTATTCATCTTCAACAACAAGGATTTCGATCGGACAGGGCGCATCTGTGTTTGATACCGTACTTCCCATAATCAATCATCGCTATCGCTTTTTGAAAACGTCACTTTCGCCTCTGTCCCCTGTTGACTCGTTATCTCAAAAGTTCCTTGGATCTGCTGGACTAATCCTTGAACCAAGGTAATACCTAAGGTTTTAGACTTCTTCATTGCAAAGTCGCTGGGTAAGCCAATTCCATCATCGCGAACACTCAGAGTGAACGTGCGCTTGGGTGTTTCCTCCGAAAGATGGCTCGATTCATGAAAAATAACGTGAATCTCACCTTCGCGTTCGCCCGGAAAGGCATATTTTAACGCATTAGAAACCAATTCGTTGACAATCAAGCCGCAGGGAATCGCTGTTTCCAGATCCAAGCTGACTGAATCGACCTGAATGGTTAGTTGAATGCGACGTTCACTGATGTTGTAAGAGTCAAATAGATAAATCGTTAAGTCTCGAATGTATTGAGTGAAATTGATATTGGCAAAGTCTTCCGAGCGATAGAGTTTTTCATGCACCAGAGCGATCGAGGCAATGCGGTTTTGGCTATCTCGGAGAATAGCCTTTGCCTGTGGATCTTGAGTGCGTCTCGTCTGCATCTGAAGCAAACTGCTGACAATGCTGAGATTGTTCTTGACGCGATGGTGAATTTCCTGAAGGAGTACATCTTTTTCGGCATTTCTCTGAAGGAGTTCTGCGGTGCGTTGGGCTACCCGAATTTCTAGTTCTTCCTTGGACTTCCTCAGTTCTTCTTCAGCTTGTTGGCGTTCGGCTTCGATGCGCTTGCGTTCGGTGATTTCCTCACAAACAGTATTGATGCCAATAATGCGATCGCCATTTTTTAAGGGCAAAAAGTGTTCTAACCAGATGCGCTGCACGCCCGGTTGAGCAGGAGTTTCTCCGATAATTTCTACGTTGAGCAGGGGTTCACC
>DATNPC010000088.1:0-3851 GCA_036703375.1 Allocoleopsis sp. | reverse complement strand
TAAGTAAGATGGATTTTTGCCGATGAAGAGTGGTATTGGTTGGAGGTCTGCTGTAAGTGGACAGTGTGACCACACACCCTGTTTCGGGTATCCTGGAGCGACCTTGTAATATTTCCGTGCTGATTGAGCGGGTGCGACAGGCAGGGCTGGGTAGTTATGAGAGAGCAGCCAGTCAATAACTTCTTGGCGTTCTGAGGAGGCGTTTTGATCGATTGAAGTGTGTACCATCTCATTAACCTCCGTAGCTAACCGTGTGTAGGTTACTGGTCTGCTCTAACGGTCGGCGTGAGATGTCAGACTTGTGGTCAAAGAACTGATTTATCGTGTACATTGGTAGTATCGTGTACATTACATTTTTGGTTTTGGGTAGATCTTTTCTCGGAGATCTACCTCTCTGTATGTGGAACTTTTCTTGAGCTTCATAGGTCAAAGTGGGGCTAGTAATTCTGCCAAATCTTGAGGTAGAATGAATTACAGAAAGTTTCATATCTTTAGATGTATCCACGTCCAGTTCTTAGCTGCGTGGGTGCTTTCATTTACAAGGCTGGGGCTGCTTTGGTTAGGCAAGAACTTGGGGCAGCGTCGGCCTTTAACTATTGGACCAATTTCTACTTTTTGGTGTTCATCGCGAGAGCCTCCTGTTATGGGGTCAAGTGGGTGGTTTTTTTGGCTGCATGGGCAGTCCTGGGACTAAAGACTTCTCATCAGGTCGGTCTGGGTAAGGAAGGGTTACCGAAGTGGCTTGTGATACTAGGCCAACCAGACAAACCTAGATAGGATAGAGAGATTTTCTTATTCGCACACTGCTGAGGCTGGTAAGATGCACTCTATCAGCGGAGAATTGAGGCTAATGAGAACAGTGTTCGTTAGGAACACGGTTTAAGCCTAGGTTGGGTAGCTGTTTGAGAGTCCCTGTTTACCTGTAATTCCTCAGTGTTGAGCTAGGGGGAGTATTAACTTACTCGTCTTCTTCCTCTTTAGGGGTGTCTCGGAGCTTTTCCTGTAAAAGTTTTTCCTGTAGCAGTTCTTCTAGGTTCTCGTTTCTGAGAACTTCTTCTATCATTTCCCTAACGGTATCGGACATGGTTATGCCTTTGAGGTAGCAATACAGTTTAAATCGCTCTTTTAGTGCTTCAGGCAATCGAAACCTGAGATAGTCGTCCCTTTCCAGCGTTTGTTGCTTCTGGATATTTGTCATCATTTCAGTTCCCAGATGCGTTATGTCTAGCTGTTGTTGTTATAACAGCATAGCAGATTATTTTAATGTTTTTGTGAGATTAAGTAACACTTATTCAAAGGGAGTGACTCAGGCTTTTTGTCACGAATGCAGTCAGTAATGCAGTAATGCAGTAGGGCATTAAGTTGAGAAAATGCGGGGAGTTTATTTTTGGTGTCTTAATTCCCGAATCCATTGTCTGCCTTTTGCTTCAGCGCTTGAGGCACTGTAGAAAATGCTGTTGTAACGGTAGACTGTGCCGTTGGGGAGGAGCGCATCTAACTGATGTCCGTGAGCGTCTTTGTACACGAGCAGGGTTAGTCCTTGTATGTAGGAGAGTAGATGGATTTTGCTTTGGGTCATAGCGATTTTTATTAGTTGAATAGAACGGGTTGCAACTCTGATTCGCTCACTTCGTCGGTGAACGGTAGATGTGTTGCGATGCCGTCGCTCCAGAGAAATTTGATGAAGTAAACCCAGCCGGGAATGCTCCAACCTGGAAGGTTTAGGGTGAGTCCGACGACTACGCCCATGCTGCGGTAGGTTATTCCGGTTTCGTCGTCTGTGTAGGAGCGTTCGACGAGTTGACCGAACCAATATTTTGATGGGAGAAATTCTGGTGGAAGGGCTCGTTGGTGCTGTAGTTGTAGGTGGAGGTTTTGGGGGTTTGGTTCTGTCATGGTGTTTTTCGCTTCAAGGTTCTGATTCGTGCACTGTTTACCCCCCTCAGTCCCGCTTTATTAAGGGGGGAAGTCAGACTCCAACTCCTGTTGTTCCCTGAGCAAGGGGGGTTATGCAAGCTCTGTGCTGAATTTACTCTTGAGTTGTTTGGGATATGTGCAATGCGGGATGGACGCTTTGGTGAGAAGCGTCTACGGGCTTGGGCTTAGAATGGATTTTAGCCGGATAGGGGGTCTGTCCTGGGGAAAATGCTTGTGAAAGCTCTCCCAGGTGTTGTTTGATTCCTTGTCTGGGGGTCGTGTTTGCCTTAATGCATGGTTGTGCATTGGGTGGACTTGTGACCCGGACTGGATGGGCGGCGTGTTCTTATGGGTACTCTCTTTAAGTCCTTTTCTTGGGTGGGGTATCCACATGAGACGCGCCGCCTCTGGAGCTGTTCACTTGTTCGAGGGTTGCTCCATAGGCGTCATACATCATATGTACAAACTTAGCTTTCAACACTGTACATAAGTTGTATGACAAAGTCAATGGAACAGGCGAGAATAACTTTCCGGTTGCCTCAGATTGAGTACGACCGACTGGAGGCTTATAGTAAGCGCACTGGCAGAACTAAGACAGATCTTCTGCGAGAGTTCATCCGGACTCTGCCTGAGCCTGAGCCTGAGAAGAAGTAGGCATACCCTATCTATTTCGATACTTAGGCGTGGTTTCCACAGAGGAAGTCCCGGCTTTAGAGCCGTTCGTTTGCTCTTAAGTCTGCTCCATAGGCTGTACATCAGTTATACATTGATTACACATTGACTGTACACTAGACGGACGGCTATGGCAACCAAGCAAAAGAGAATAACCATCAAATTGCCTGATATAGAGTACGAGCGCATACAGGCGCTCAGTGAACGTACAGGCAGAACTATGACTGATATTCTGCGAGAGTTCATTCGCACGTTGCCAGAGCCTGAACCAGAATCTGAGTCTAAGCCTGAGAAGAAGTAGGCGAAGGTGAGGGGTGGGTGTGATCGCGTTCTTTGAGGGAGTATCTGTCTCAAGTCATTGAGAATTACAAAAAACGCCTGAAGCGGTATGACGAAATTTGATGTTCAATGGTGCAGGTTTCGTTATGGACTCAGGTAAGCGTCAACGCCTAGAAGCGGCAGGCTGGACTGTTGGAAATGCCTCAGACTTTCTCGGACTTTCCCCAGAAGAAACCGCGTTTATAGAATTGAAACTCGCACTTAGCAAGCGCCTAAAACAGCAACGCGAGAGCCAACAGCTTACTCAGCAAGCCCTTGCCAAGCTGATTAAGTTTAGTCAATCGAGGGTTGCCAAAATGGAGGCGGGTGACCCCTCTGTTTCGCTCGATCTCTTGGTTCGCACCTTACTCTCTGCTGGTGCGACGGCTCAAGACATTGCAGAGGCCATTCAAAATGCAGCAATGCAGTAATGCAGTAATTGATGCAGTAATGCAGTAACTTACAGCTAGCACCCACCCATACGAAGCCAGAAGGAGCTGAACTCTTCTTTCAGCTCTAGCTTCTCTTCTGGCATCAGGGAGAGATCAGATCTCTGGAAAGCTAATCTAAGCTGGAACGACCTGAACAATTAATGATCGCTTATCAAAGGACTGGACTTTGCCAGCTTGACCTAGGTCAGCTACAACACGCTCTAGCAGTTCCGTAGCGCGCTCGCGATGTTGATGTTCCCGACCCCGTAAACGAATCTGAAACTTCACCGAATTGCCCTTACTCAACCACTCTACAGCTCTACCGATACGTAAGCTGTAATCAGACTCCCCAACGTTGGGACGGAGCTGAACTTCCTTGACTGTGGGTTGAGAACCTTGACGCTGACGTTTTTTCTGTTGGTACTGATGCTTGCCGTAGTTTAAAATCTTTGCCACTGGAGCATCTTCACCGGGGGAGACTACTACAAGATCGAGTCCTGCATTTTCAGCTAG
>DATNPC010000087.1:0-4871 GCA_036703375.1 Allocoleopsis sp. | reverse complement strand
TCGGCTGTTTCAATCAGTAGAAGAGTTAGAGACGTTGCTAGAGCGGCTGTTAAATCAAGGAGAGCTAGTTATTAAATGGCAGAGGAAGATTAAAAACAAAGGTGATGCTGTTATTGCAAATTAAATGCACAACAGCTTATCCCATTGTGCGATCGCTCCTGATGGGAGAGGTAGTAGCTGGTGAAGAGCATCTCTACCGAAAGGGGGATGGTAGCCTCGCGACTCTAGCGCTTTATTCGAGTCCAATCTATGACGCCAACGGGCAGATGATTGCTGCCGTGGTAGCGGTGTTTGATATCACCGAGCAAAAGCAAGCCCAAGAGCAAATCCAAGCCGCACTGCAAGAAAAAGAGGTATTGCTCCAAGAAATTCACGATCGCGTGAAAAATAATTTGCAAATTTTGAATAGTCTCCTGCAAATGCAGTCCAGGCGAGTCAAATCGCCAGAGGCAGTTCTAGCCTTGCGAGATACCCGGAATCGGATTGAATCGATCGCACTAGTTCACGAAAAGCTCTACTGTTCTGACAATTTAGCCAACGTTGATTTTTATCAATACATTCCCGCTCTTACACTACATCTATTTGATACTTACAATGTCAGTTCTGATACTGTCAAAATCAAGCTCCAAGTCGAGCGGCTCTTTCTAGAAATTAAGATAGGTATTCCCTGCGGCTTAATTATTAATGAACTAGTTTCTAACTCACTCAAACATGCTTTTCCTAACAATCATGAGGGGAAAATTCAGATTGAATTTCATGCCAACAGTGAAGGTCTATTAACGCTCATTGTCCGAGACAACGGCGTTGGCTTACCAGAGGACTTTGACCTCGAAACCCCTCACTCCTTAGGACTAACCCTGGTTTACGAGTTAGTAGAGCAGTTAGAAGGGACACTCGATCTCGATCGGAGTCGAGGAACGGAATTTAGGATTACGTTTCCTAGAACACCGATTCAGTAATCCTGGAAAAACCTCTCCCCCAGCCCCTCTCCTTCCAGAGTTTGAAAACACGCCCTAAGTTCTCAATGCTATAAAACCGTAGTCCGAGCAGGAGAGTTCGTATACTTCTGATAACAATCATCTCTAATGCGATCGCGCTGCCTCAGCATCCAGTACGATTACAGCAATTTGCTTTTTTGATGAAATACACCCTGCGTCAGGGCGCACAGCCGTGCGCCCCTACAACCTGTACTTCACTCCTCTAGAAAACAGCTGTAGCTCATGACTCATCCTGTCAAACCAATCAACCTTTTCGAGTACGAAACCCTCGCCAACCAACAGCTACAACAGATGGTTAGGGACTATTACGCGAGTGGGGCGTGGGACGAGATAACGCTGCGGGATAATCGCGCTGCATTCGATCGCTATAAACTTCGTCCCCGGATGCTAGTCGGTGTCAGCCAACGGGATTTAACAACTGAATTACTCGGCCAATCCCTATCCTTACCCATTCTCATTGCGCCAATGGCATTTCAGTGTCTCGCTCATCCAGATGGAGAGATTGCCACGGCTAAGGCCGCAGCGAAGTTGGGCAGCGTTATGGTGCTGAGTACGCTCTCTACAAGGAGTATAGAAGAGGTTGCCAGTGTCCAGAAGCCAACCCCTCAGTGGTTTCAACTCTACGTCCATCGCGATCGCGGTTTAACTCGTGCATTGGTCGAACGCGCCTACGCGGCTGGGTTTCAGGCGCTTTGCCTCACCGTGGATAGTCCTCTAATCGGGCGTCGGGAGAGAGACACTCGCAATCAATTCACGCTCCCACCAGAAATGGAACTGGCGAATTTATCTACTTTAAGTGACCTAGAAATTCCTGACAGAACTGGCGAATCTGGCTTATTTGCTTATTTCGCCGAGCAGATTGACCCAAGCTTAACTTGGGCAGATTTAGCCTGGTTAGAATCGATCTCGCCGCTTCCCGTGGTTGTCAAAGGGATTTTACGGGGAGATGATGCAATTCGAGCAGTCGAACATGGCGCAAAAGCGATAATTGTTTCTAACCACGGCGGCCGACAATTAGATGGAGCGATCGCATCGATCGATGCATTGGGTGACGTTGTGGCAGCTGTTGGAGATAAAGTCGATGTGTTGGTTGATGGTGGCATTCGTCGGGGGACGGATATCCTCAAAGCTTTAGCATTAGGGGCAAAAGCCGTACTACTGGGACGTCCCGTCTTATGGGGATTAGCCGTAGGTGGAGAGGAAGGGGTACAGCATGCGATCGAGCTTTTGCGAGATGAGCTAGATTTAGCAATGGCGTTGAGTGGCTGCGCCAAGTTACACGATATCGACTCTAGCTTAGTCGTTGGGTTGTAGGCGTTGCTGTAGCCTTGGTTCAGTTAAATTGTCTGTGCTAAGGCAATTTGCCGTTAATCTAATGTCAGTCCAGACCAAATTGGGAGTGAGGATGTATGGTTCGTCTGCCTGAGAAGCACCCAATCTTTAACCGTGCAGTGTTATGGCCAATTGGCTTGTTTTCAGTTGCCCTACTATTGCCTCTGGCGTTAGCTGAATCGATGCCACCCCAATCTCAGACAGAAACGTCCTCTGCAAAACCTTCTCCCCAATTAGAGCCTTCTCCTCAACAGTCGCCAACCCAGTCTTTAGCCGAGCAAGAGTGGCACAAAAATATCGCCAGCCAGAGTCTATCCTGGCAGCAAAACCCTTCCACAGCAGCGAGTCAGACGGCAGCAGCATCTCCTGTAGCCAAAACGAATCCACCACAAGCTCAATCATCCGTATCCAAAACCCAAACAGCACCGCCTAAATCTTCTGACTCGAAAACACCTCAGACACCAAAGTCAGAAACGCCCAAAGCTCAAACTCAAACATCTAAACCATCGCAAACGAGTAAGCAACCAAAGAGCAAGACAAATCGCTCGACAAGAGGTAAGGCAGCAACTCCACCGCCCGCTCGACATACCCCAGTGATAGAACTGCGAGTGGCTATTTCCAATGGCGAAAGTTCTCTTGCGGTTGGCACTTCAACACCAGGAGAAGTATTGGATGCGCGTGGTAAATCGCTTGGGAAACTGTCAGCAAATGATGCCACCTATGCCCTACCGGATGGCTCTAATATTCGCCTAGGGAAGTGGCAAACTCCAGCCGGGGTTTGGATTAAGCCAACCAATGGTGGTTATGTCTTTGTAGGCGATCGCTGGTTTCGAGGCGATTTACTATTAGTATCTCAAGGAAATACCCTCCTTGCCGTCAATTATGTCGATCTGGAGACTTACCTAGTCAGTGTTGTCGGCGCAGAGGTGTCTCCGAGTTGGCCAATGGACGCCTTGAAAGCTCAAGCCATTGCCGCTCGTTCGTATGCTTTAGTCCACTACTTACGACCCGCCAGCAAGCTGTACGATTTAGGAAACACTCAACGCTGGCAGGTTTACAGAGGAGTTAAAGATGAGTGGAATACCACTCGTCAGGCCGTCCAGGAAACGCACGGACTGTTTCTCAGTTACAAAGGTGGGGTCGTCGAATCGATGTACGCTGCCTCGGATGATATTGTGAGTAATGTCTTTGGCGGTCGAGGCATGAGCCAAAACGGAGCGTTAAGTTTGGCTCAGCAAGGTTACAACTATCAACAAATTCTCGGCAATTATTATCCCGGCACGAGCTTATCCTGGATTGATACCAAACAATCGGACAGTGATTAGCAAGCTCTTCCGCTTTTGTGGTGAAGACTGATGGTTGTAAGGGAATTGGGGATGAAAAACACGGCTGTAATCTGTCGCCAATTCGAGAAACAATAAAATTTCTTGCTAGCTCAGCTCAACTTGATAGGCTTCATGGTAATAAATACTTAGGAAAATCCAACTCCGTAAGGAGGCGATCGCATATGACGATCTATCGAGATGGAGATTGGCGGTTAGGGTTAGTAAGATTTGCCAAGGGCATGGGCGCAATCGCTCTAATGGAAAGTTGTGCGATCGCTTTTCCACAAAATTGGACGTGGGCTCAGAACATTACTCTGGATGGAACACTTGGACAACCAGGAACATTAACTGGACCAGCCTACATTATTCCTCAAGCATTAGGTCAAACAGTTGGCAATAATCTATTTCACAGCTTTGGCAAGTTTAACCTCAATACAGGAGAAGAAGCTTATTTTCAGAGTGCTGCTAATATCCGGAATATTTTATCGCGTGTTACGGGCGGCTCTCCCTCTTCTATTAACGGTCTCATTCTCACAGACAGCGCCAACGTAAACCTCTTTTTAATTAATCCCAGTGGCATTCAGTTTGGCCCTAACGCTCGGCTGGATGTGGGTGGTACCACTAGAGGCTCGTTCGTCGCGACAACTGTTGATGCTTTAGTGTGGTCCAATGGTAGCCAGTTTAGTGCCACCAATCCAGGTGGAGCTAATAGTTTACTCACAATGGTTGGCGATCCGAGCGGGTTTCTCGCTTCGCAAAGAACACCTCAACCGATTGCACTTTCACGAAGTATTCTAAAAGTCTATGAAGGTCAGAGCCTATTACTGCTGGGTGGAGATGTAACTCTTGATCAAAGCATTTTGTATGTAGATTATTTCAAGGGAGGACGAATTGAGTTAGGAGGAGTTGCCGGAGCAGGCACAGTAGGACTGAGCGTGAATGGCAACGATTTGGTGTTAGGTTTTCCTAATGATGTAACACGAGCTGATGTGTCCCTTGCCAATGGCTCTTTGATGGATGTAAGTGCTGAAGATGGTGGCAATATAGCCATTCATGCCCGGAATTTGAATATTTCTGGAGGAAGTGCTCTTCGAGGTGGAATAGGCAGTGGGTTGGGCTTTCCGGGCAGTCAGGCAGGAGATATTATCTTCAATGCAACTGGAACAGTTCGTGTTGATAACAGTAGTGTTGAAAGTGATAGTGATGGGGTTGAAGG
>DATNPC010000086.1:0-6515 GCA_036703375.1 Allocoleopsis sp. | reverse complement strand
GCAACTGAATTGAAGCAATCATTGCCCCCTGCTATCCGGTTCAACGTGGGAGCGATCGCAAAATTTTTCAGTTACAGTCTTCCAACAACTCACTGATAAATCGTTCATAAGACAAAAATAAATCTTACGGCTGTGCTTCATGCTAATTCCGGGATGACCTCTCTAGCTTGTTGCTGGAAACGACTGTTGTGCTGCCTCTCCTCGCCACCGCTGTTCAACATGATTCCGAATAAATTCGACAGTAGGAAATTCGACGATTGCTCCCGCCTCATCTAAACCAAAACACTCCGTTAGCCACTCGAATTGCTCTAGTTTGATTCTTACAAATCCGTTAGGTCTAGGTAGACCGAATTGAGGCTTATACGTACAAGTCCAAGCGTTATAATATTTACAGATTAAGGGTCTTTCTGGCTTATCGTATATAGAACAGAGATTGTTCTGGAGATGATTGCAGGTCGTTTTCACAATAATTGACCAGGAATTGTCAGTAATACCCAACTCAACTCCCGGAAATCCCAAGCAAAATCTGAAGAAATCAAGGCTGGTTGTACTGCTTGGACTGGTTTGAGGAAAAACTAGTGTCTTACAACAATGAGCTTCACAATTACTGCACGGGTTTTGGAGCGAATCAGCCTTATAAGTATAAAGTTCTCGACTGATGCTTCCCTCGTTATCCCCCTTCAGAACCGAGTTTTCCCAAGCCTTTGTAGCCGAATCTTCCGTCTTCACAAACTCATCGAATTTTGAGTTTGGCTGAAGAGGTATGTTGGCAAACCCCTCAACCAAAGTTTCCCAAGACGGTACTTCTAAAATTTGACGAGATTCGTCAAAGATAACTCGGTCGAGAATAAACTCTAGTCGCTGCCGGTTAATGAGTAAGAACTCATCACTGACACTCTTCGTCATTACCCGTTTATACCAGCAGCGATAGGGATTGTAAGTAATGCAGATATTAGGTTGTTGAGGCGTATTGTGAATCGTACATCTAAAATCTTCCCGATTGAGAAAACGGCAGGGGTATCGGTAATAAACGCTCCATTCTCCTGATGCCGAGAGTCCGAGTTCAATCCGGTCAAAATTCAGTAAATAAACAGCATGATCTAACTCAATCAGATTGGTTACTTTAAAGGTATGCAGCGGTAAATGGGTACAGCAAGGAGATGTTGCACACGACGCACAAGGAGAGCTAATCGCCTCTCTGTAACTGAGACGATTTTGCTCAAAAATTCCCTCATTAGTAATATTATCCCCAGATTTAACCTGCATAGTTTCTGCTTCAGGATTTTATCCAAACGGACCTAATTAAATTGAATGATGCATCCATCACTCATAAGTTGTGGCAATCTTTTCTAAAGTCTCTAATAACGGTGAATTGACAGCTACATAAATCACCTCATGAATTTTGCCATCAATCCGAGCTGTAACAATTCGATAGCCTCCGTCTCTCACATCTTGGTTGATTTGGTAGGCAGGCTGAGTTAGGAAATCAGCCACTTGCAGTTTTTCTTTCACTTCGTTGACTACGTTGGCTGGAAGTTGCCGAGTTGGAGCCTCTGGCAACTCGGTATCGAAAGGTGTTTGCCAATCGCTATCTCCTCCCGAATGCCGTGCGAAAAACCATCGGCCATCTTCGTACAGTACCCAGCGATAGTTCACCGCTGGATTTTTCCCTCGATTAATTAGTTGGAATTTTAGCAGGGCATTGGGGGGTAAAGGCTGAGTATCCCGGCGCTTTAGTCTGAGATCTAGTTGTTCAGGAATTGGTCCAGTTTGGATATTGGCTTCCATATTACGTTTTTCTCGACTTGAGTTGAACGATGAAAGGCTAGTCGGCTCGGTGCTGATTTCTGGTTCTGTTTGTTGACTCAACGAAATGCAAGCTCCAAGTAAATAGGATAGAAGGATAGACGTGAATAGAATCGCGCTAAATTTCATAACTAATACTTGAAAACCTAAATTCTAAACAGCCGATTCTTTTACACGACGCAAGGTTGATTGGGGGGAAAAACATGCTGAAAGTTTTCCAAGTCCATACTGCAATCAGCCAATAAACTTCCAATCGTCATAGCCAAATTTAGGATTCGGTACAGGGGCTTTAAGCGTAGCTTGAACTAGCGCATCCCAGAAGGTGACGTAATGATAGAGCCGAACATCATTACCACCTTCCATCACGCTAGCTTGATCGGTGGCACCACCAACATTCACTTTGGCAACTTCGTTGGCATATTTTTCTCCAAATGCCTTTTTAGTCAAAGCATAGTGGTCTGTAATCGCTCCTCTGCCAGAATCATACTCATCATCTAAACCAATCATGTGACCAAACTCATGAACGGTTACATCCTGGATGTTTTGCCAACCTTTCACGAGTACAGAAGGAGTCATATCAACCTTACGCCAACTAGAACTGGCTGCCGCACCTTTTTGTCCTACACCTTTACTACTCAGTTGATGCGGTGCGATTAAACCGGCACCAGTCAGCGCTGCCTCTACAGCTTTTGCCCGTTGATCAGACAAGAGCTGATTTTTCGCTGCGTCTCCCGTTGCACTAGCATGACCTACAATATCAATCTTGAATTGTGGGTTATTAATCCGCTTTAAATAGTCTGCTAGAAACTGTAGTCCAGGCTGGTATTTGGCGTCGATAGCTGCTGAATTATTGTCAAATCTAATGCGAGGTAGAATTTTTTTAACTCGTCTCAACTCATTTTGCTCAGTCCCTGGATTAAATCTTTTAGTTGGGGTATCGTCTCCTTTATACAGTGTTGTGACTCCTGCACCAGTCACATTAGCAGTCCCCATCGTTTTAGCGTTTACATTAATGAGGAAGTGCTGGTTGTTCTTCACTTCAGTAACATTGAGCTTAACTGTTGTGGGGTTGAGTTTCCCCCAAACGCTCTGTGGTTCTCGAACATTCTTAAACGTATAGCGACCGCTCCAAGCGGTTGTCACCTGATTGATAAATAATTTTCGATATTGCTCCTGACGAACATCTCTAGCCGCTGCATCAGCTTTCGATTCCCCCGGCACAGCGAGGTCATCAGGAAAGGCAAACTTGACCTTCATATCAATGTCTAACCGATTTGCGGCTGGCTGGTAATTCACATCAAATTTTCCAAAGTTGGAGCTAGGTTTAAAGTTGAGAATCTGATGTTTGGCAGCGACAAATTGCTCGTAATCTAGCCGGTCTTTATAGTGAGGGTCGCGCAGGGTCAGTTCACCAGTCGCATAAGCGCTCGATTTTTTGGCATCTGTAGCCTTGACCTTGACCGTTGCAGTCTCCCCTCCTTTCGTAATTTGCCCAGCTGTAATCACCCCTGCCGCGTCGATTGTAGAGCCGTGACTCGGCCCGATGATTCCCCACTGAGTTGCTGTCGCTCCCAGTCTGTCCGCTTTGGCCTGACTGGTCGCTTTTTTGTCGGCAGCTATTTCTGGAGGGGTAAAGGTGACGCTCCCATACATCGTTCGCTGATACAGGTCGCGGAGTCCGCCGAGTAGGTCGCGCTGAAGCATGCCTTCCCTAACTTCACTCTGGCTGACTTGTCCTGCCAGTACGCTCGCTTTACCAAAAGCCGACTGACCCGGCGTCACTTGACGCTGAAGCAGAGATTGAGTTGACGCAGTCTTGTCTTCTTCTTGAGGCAGGGAGGGTGCATCTTGGATGGAGTGGCGTTGGACAAGAGACTTGGGTTGAGCGACTTGTTCCTCCTCCTCTTCTTGAGGCAGGGAGGGTGCATCTTGGATGGAGTGGCGTTGGACGAGAGACTGGGGTTGAGCGACTGGTTCCTCCTCCTCTTCTTGAGGCAGGGTAGGTGCATCTTGGATGGAGTGGCGTTGGACAAGAGACTGACTACTGGTTAGCTTCGCTTGGAGTAAGGATGGGGTAGAGGCAGGAGCGGTAACCAGGGGTATCTTGGCAAGGTCGTAATCAAAAGATTTCGCTTGTTCAAACTGAGTCTCTATATCTGGTGATTCCTGTTGCGGCGAAGACGATGTGGAGTTCGTCTGAATCGCGAAGGGACGTGACTCGAATTGGTTGGTTTTAGGGGTGAAAGCAGGGGTCTCAGCGTTGGCGAAGGGGCGCGAATGAATCTGACTCGATTGAGGCGTTACCGCAGGCTTCAAAGGCGCTTTTTGTGGGTCATGGGATTGAGAACTCATCGCCAATTCTAGAATTCATCCGTGAGAGTATCCTTAATACTGACACGAATCTCACACTCAGCTACTAGTCATGAGTTGAATCTTTACCTTGGACTAAAATACTTAACCATCAGCTTTCTGAAAAGCGATCGCGTTTTCTTACCAGAGAAGTTAAGGTAGTCCTCATTTATCTTTACAATCTAAATCTACAGGGACATTAAACGGATCTAATGCATCACTTTTCGCTTGGGCAGCTGCTTGACGAGATTGCCGCTCAGCATCATGCATTCCTTGGAGCTTAGAGTCGATACTATCGCGGCAAATATTTTTCAATTTAAAAGCTTTTCTCATTGTTCCATTAAATGTTCGGAAAGCTCTCACATGTCGCTGTTCGTGAGGATTCAAGATGGTATCGATCGCTTTGCGAACTCGCTTGCGTTGGCACGGTGTCAAATCGTCAGGTACCTCTGGCAACGTTACCGTTGTAGAGACGGTAAATGTATTGACTAGAGTACCGGATACATTGACACAATCGGATGAACTGCACTCTTCACAATTTTGACCGCGAGTTGTCTTTTGATTTGTGGTTTTCCAAGAGCTATTAAAAGTAGCGTTAGTTTCACCCTCTAGGTTTACGGTATTGCCAAATACAACCACCTCATCCGACTCACCAGTGCCAGACAATTCAGGTACAGGGTTTATGGCGGCTTGACTATCAGTAGCCTTAACTCTATCGTCTTCTGAATCTCGTTGTAACGAGGGTTGAGTTTGAACTTGCTCCTCTTGTTCGCAGTTTGAGCATTTTCGCTGTACCAAGGGAGTGAGGGATGCTGGAGGTGTGAGTGAAGGCTTGCCAAAAGCAAAAACAGGAATATTGGTAAGGTCGTAACCAAAGTGCTTTGCTTGTTCCAGTTGAGTCTGGATATCTAGCGTTTCCTGTTGCAGTGAATTTGATTTTGCCTGAACGCCAAACGGGCGAGACTGGAACTGATTCGCTTTAGGCGCGAACGCAGAAATTTCTGTGTTCTCGAAGGGATGTGGCTGAAACTGAGCTGACGTGGAAACTACAGCAGCGTTCAATTGTGATTTTTGCTGGTCGTGTGTTTGGGTACTCATCGCCCGTTTCCCAAGATGTAGCCAGTGTCCCTCAATAGTGACACAGACTGTCTCGAATTGAGCGATCGATCGCAAAACTATGCACAACTGGAGCTACAAGCGCACGGAACTGAACCTGATTACTGAAGTTTTGCGATCGCGCCTCTCTCCACTAACATTCGTCCCGTCAACAAATCCTTTACTGTTGTTAGCAATATTCGCTGCTCGTTCACCTCAAAATTCACCTCGATTCGGTCTACTCCCGTTTCTCCTGGTGGTTCTAGATGAGCAACACAGACTTGATTTTGACTACTACTGAGAGAGCGAAAACAAGTTTCTTGATTCAGGTGACCGCTGGTCATTCTACCTTGAGCATCATAGGTCACTTCAGCTTGGGAAATATCGGCCACTTCACCAATATCTAGTCGAATTTCCTTTTGTCCTGATGTTGCCACTTGTAGTGTCAGCGGTTCGGGACGCTGGCAGGGATAGCGCTCTCCTTTATCAAATAAAGTGAAATAGGAGTATTGTCGGGCATAAGGTTCCCACAACCGGATGGCATAGCTATGTCGCAGGTAATCTTCAACCTCCACCAGTTGACCTAACGCTAAAGCCCCGTGGGCAACGGCTTCAAATGGCTTATTTAACTGAACTTTCTGTCGTCCGAAGTAAGAAATGACCAACTGGTGTACGGCAGAAATTTGGCAACTCCCTCCGACTAGTAGGACTTGTTCGATATCGGTTTTGCGGATGCCTTTGGAAAGTGCGATCGCTAATACTTCATCTAATGCTTCGCGCAGTTGTTCCAATAACTGCCGTTCTTCCAAAATCTCAGTTAATTCAGTTTGAGTTAAATGCAACTCGTGAGAAATAAAATTTTCATCATCAAACCAACTCTCCTTCGCCTCTAAAGCAGTAGAGAGTTTTATTTTCAACCTCTCCGCCAACTCTAATAAGTTCTGCCAACCGATTTCTTTGACTTCCTCTCGCGAAGAGCCAATTTGTCGCAGGTAATGTTCGACAATCCAAACATCAATATCGACTCCTCCAACATAAGCATCAGACTTAGCTAGTACTTCTGCTTTGACTCCCCCTAACCTCCCCTTGCTAAAGGGGGGAAGTGAAGATGAAGATTGAGAGGAGGCTCCGTCTCTTAGTAAGGGGGAAGTAGAACTGGTGCGAATGAGACTTAAATCTAAAGTACCGCCGCCGAAATCTACGACCAAAACAACAGAACCAGGGTGTTTCACGGCATAACCCAATGCCACTGCTGTAGATTCATC
>DATNPC010000085.1:0-2345 GCA_036703375.1 Allocoleopsis sp. | reverse complement strand
GTTAAGTTGTAAAAGGTAACGACACGGCGGCGAATATCCGCGTTGAGAGTCAGCCGTTTGTCGATGAAGACAGCTGAATACCTTTGAGTATCAAAGTCTTCGGGTCGTTGATCTTTGGGTCGATTACGGATGACTCCGTCTGTCCACCTGACAAATAAGCGATCGAACTCCTCTTGCGGATCGCGATCGCTTAGTTCTTGGAGTTGCTGCAATACGGCTTGCTTGAGTACGGCATGATTATCTACAGCTAAGGTAAATATACTTCGCTCTCGCTGCCCCCGTTCTGTAACATACTTTGCGACCCGATCCAGAGCTTCCGATTTAATGCTTGAAAAGGTATGGAAGTAGCTAATAGTCGTCGATACAACAATGACTCCTGCAATTCTTAGTGCAACATGAATCAGCGTTTCTCGTGTAATAGATTTTTGTCGGGGTGTGGGAAACGATGACATTTTAGTTGGATAAACTCTAGATTCTTAAAAGCATTAAAGTGATTATCTTCAGACAGAAAACGAAAGTGAGAGATAGATTGTCTTATCTCTACAGGGTTAAATTATCTCGATTTATTATCTAATTTCTCTACTAGTTAATTGAGGTTTTGTATTTTTTATAAATCCTTACACGTTTATTGATTATTGCAAGGTTTCTTAATAAACCTTAAATTACGAAGTCTTAGAAATTGATAGGGTTGTAGCTTTATTTAGATGATCTCATCTAAGAAGCTAATTAATACTATTGTGTGACTTCATCAAATAACAATAAAAAATCGATTTTTAATATAAAGATATAATGAATTATGACGTTCGACCGCGCCACAGGCATTGCCTGAATTTCCTCTTGAGGAAAGCACGTTTAGCAAGTACCCAAAAGTCTTTGGGTTACTCACTCCAGTCCTCACCTACTCTCCTGTAAGGATAAAAAATCACTAACTCTATACAAACGTTGCGATCGAGTATCCGGATTTATGAATAAAATCGATGCGATCGGAGGTTCTTCATGTTTGTCAATGGTCTTCCTAAGATAGACATCTGGCGAAAATCTCTCCCAAGGGCGAAGTCTTGGGGGCGAAAGTCTGAAATAAAGTAATTAATTCAAAGTCCTGAATGTAAAAATCCCTACGAAAGTCAGCTCGGCGAAAACTGCGTAGGAAAGGGGCGATCGCTCGCGCGAGCGATCGCCCCCTCTAATGACGGCTCATCCGTACTTTTGCACAGCAGGCAATCTAGTTCTAGCGATTAAGAAAGGAAGAAACTTGCGTGATTGTGAATCAACACGAGAAGGGCTGGGAAGTCATCTATCATCGCGCCCACGCTTTACTGGCGGCTCAACTAGCCGGACATTGGAAAAAAGAAGATTCTCCGGTTCGCCTGTATGAGACACTTGCTGCCATTTCGCATCACGACGATTTGGAGCGGGAATGGGAAGGGAATCAACTAACTCCCGCAGGCACACCGCTAGATTTTACCCTCGACCAGTCAACTTCTATCGAAAAGCTCAGACAACTAACCCAAAATGCGCGATATCGGGGACGATGGGTAGCTCTGCTGATATCCAAGCACATGAGCTTTCTCAATGAAGGCAAACGCGGCGAATCCGAGGAAATCGATCGCTTTTTAGACGAGCAACTAGAGCATCAAGAGCATTGGCGCAAAGCATTAAAGCTGACGAAAAAAGACGTTGAAGATGCCTATGCCTTTATGCAAATGTTCGATCGCCTTTCACTCATCCTCTGCCAGCGCCATTTACCAGTGGGCGAACGGGCGTTAGAAATTGCTAAAGGACCGGATGGCAAGCGCTACGATGTGGTACAGCTCAAAGATGAAAAAGTGACTGTGACGCCTTGGCCGTTTGAACCTGAACCGTTTACCGTCAATGTTGAAGCCTCCTATCTGGAGCAAGTGACGTTTAAAGACGATGAGGAACTGACACAAGCGCTACAGGCAGCACCGATTAAGGTGTTGGAGTGGACGTTTGTAAAAGATTAACAATCGACTTTCAAACGATAGCCCGTAATCCTTCTAGTTCTTCTCGAATGGATAACGGTGCATATCCCAAAGCAAACGCCTTTGAACTATCCAAAGAGACATCCGCTGGCCTAGGTGCAGCCATCGGAACGTCCTGTTGTCGGCAGGCCTTCAAACCATCTTGGGGAAGTTCAAGAACCTCTACCATTAAGCGACCAAACTCATAACGCGATACTCGTTCCTTGCCCCCTAAGTGAAGTAGTCCTTCCGCTTTTTCCAACGCTAATAACAGTCCCTTAGCTGCGGTTGTTCCGCTCACTGGCGTTCTAAATTCGTCGGTAAACAACCGCAGCTCTTGCCCTTCTCTCAGCATCTTGATAA
>DATNPC010000084.1:0-5563 GCA_036703375.1 Allocoleopsis sp. | reverse complement strand
TTGCCATCCCTGTCGCTGCTCCAGCCAAAATGAAGGAAGAGATAAGCACCACAGCACCTACCCGAATCCTTCGTCTAGCCTTCTGGTTAGCTTCTGTAAGTATTTTAGTAGCCTGCTCAGCCTGTTTCCGCCTTACTTCTTCCTCATTGCGTTTTCTTTTTTCTTCTTCTAGTTCTGCAATTACTTCTTTTAACTTCGGTTCCTGTTGATGCCGGATAAAAGTCACTAGATAATCATGAACCAATTGATAGCGGTCGGCTGGCATTTCTGGCAACAGAAACACCAACCCCGATTCCACAAAAATCCTTAACACCAAACCTAAATTATCAGCTTCTGCTGCCAAATCTATGGCTAATGCCTTTAAATCACCTTCCAGCTCAGCGCGGGTTTTGAGAGGACGAGTGTTATTTTCATCTGTCAGCAAATACAAAACCAGTTCAGCTGCTCGTTGATGCTCAGTTCCACAATCTGCAACCACTTCTTGTAGATAGCGCTGCACCAGTTGTTCTTTCGGGCCATGTTCTCGATACTGAGCAAGCGTCGTGATACTTTCTGTTTGGAGCTGCGCTCCGACAACTTGTAACTCAATCGGGCGTACCTCTCCTAATTCACTCGCTAAATCCTGTACCAACGCCTCAACTAACTCAGGCTCTAGATAAAACTGGGAGCGCTGAGTCAGACTCAGAATAATGGCTTTCGCATCTTCAGGAGAAAAGTTACCGATATAGTAGAGAATCTCTTTATCCAAAATATTGTTATTAATGACATCCAGTTTTACCCTGCGACTGCATCGCAATAACAAGTGCAAATAATCTTCTCGCAGCGACAAAATGACCTTGACAAACGGAATATTAAGACAGTTTTGAAAGAACTCCGCAAAGCGTTCTTGGTCAGCTCGATGCTTGCAAACAAAGAAAAATTCCTCGAATTGGTCAAAAATGAGCACAGTCAGCAGATTCCGATGCTCATTTTGCCGCAACTGTTCGAGAATCGTTTCTAGAGAATTGCATTTAGGAATCGGTTCTTTGCTACCAGCAACGTCTGCTAAGGCAGCAGCTAAACAGTTCCCTAACTCCTCAATCCAATGGGTGTAAACTCTTTGTCGAACGGGCAAAACATCATGAGTCCCGATCGCTCTCTCTTTAAGCGCAGGAATTAACCCCGCATCCACCATCGAACTCTTACCCACCCCTGACTGACCATACAACACAGTCAACTTATGCTGAGTACTACCAATCCGTTCGATTAAGCGCTCCACATCTTGTTGCCGACCGGAAGCTGCAATTTCCTGCGCGACCATTGCCTGAAATTCAGCTTGTGCCACTACGGATCGCGCCTGCCGTTGAGCTTTAATTCGACCAGCACCAATAAACGCACGGAACCCATACTGTTGCTCGACAGAACGCCGTTCTTGCTTCACCCGAAACGCTTCGAGATAGTTCTTTTGTTCGCAGTAGAGTGTCTGTAAAATTTTCAGAATGCGAAGGAAAAGCTGCGGGTTATCTTGAGGGCCGATTTTTCGCGCTGTTTCCAGATTCGCGATCGCATCTTTATACTGACAGAGTTGCTGTTTCGATCGCGCCAACAATAACAAATATAAATTTTGATGCTGTCGTTGCTCTAATGGAACCTGAGTAATAATCTCCAGTGCCGTCTGTGCCGCTCGATTAGCCTCCGTCCAGCGAGATTGCTCTAGCGCAACTTCTGCGAGAAATCCGTAATCCTGCGCCAACTGAACTGGATGATGATACGTTTTATGCAGCGCTAATGCTTTTTGCGCCAAATTGTGTAACTGTTCCCAATCTTTCTGGCTTCGCAGTATCTCACCCAGTTGATTGACAAACTTAGCAACTAAATCTTGCCGTTGTGCCTGTTCAAACCCATCAAGGCACTGCTGCACATAGCGTCGTGCTTCCTCCCAGCAGTAACAGTTTTCGTTTCCATACCGCTCGGCTTGACAGCAAAAACACAGTCCCAGGTGGAACAACAGAATAGCAGCTCTCAATTGGGGATGTTGGCTGCCATCCCGTTCGCCCCCTAAATCCCCCAATTCTGGGGGACTTTGAAACTCCGGTTCTTCCTCTTCTCCCCCCAGGATTGGGGGGCTAGGGGGGCTGAGGGCTAGGGGGGCAGCACCAGCCCTTGATCGGGAAAGGTTAGGAGCCGTTTTCCAGAAATCTAAACTTTTCTGATAAAGAGCGATCGCTGCATCAATTTCATCATTAGCATAAGCATCTCGCCCTAGCACAAAGTCCACACTGGCTTGCAATTCCGGTGTCAAATCCTCACCGCGATCGCGCAAATCCTGCAACGCCGCATGAGTTTCTCGACGATAATCAGAGCCAAAGATGGCATCATTAGACAAAAATGGCTCGGCACCCAGCTCTAAAATTTTGGTAAACAGATAATTAGCTCTCTGCTGTAAGTCAACCAGCAGATTCTCAGTCGCGATCGCAAACTCAACAGAGGTAGCCCAATTCTCGAAATCCGGTGCCAACCGAATTAGTTTTTCCACAATTTCGTCATTCACCCACAACACCAAAGGGAACGGGAAATTTTTCCGAAACTCCTCCCGGACTTGGTTGGTTGAAGTCAAGACGCGAGCAATATCGCGCACCGACTCCAAACCCAATACCATGAGAGCCTCTGGCTGTTCCTCTCCCAGTTCCTCTCGGATTGTCGTGTAGAGCGTCTTCACCGTATGTTTGAGGACGATTACCCGGATGGAAACAGGGCAACGTTCGCGCAACTGTTGCACCATTTGCTCGCGCAAGCTGGCATAGTTGCAACGTGCCAAAATTAGGGAAAATTGCCCCTGAGATGCCTCAATCGCCCAGGCTAGTCGGGTTAATACACGGTCATTATGAGCCGTAAAATCGTTCGGTTGATGCGAGTTGCTCATGGCTGAAACTCTTTGGCTTCTGCCAGAATCGGGTTGATATCAAACCAAGGTTCTTCTTGGTCGTAGTACTCATGGACAAACAGGCTGCGGATAAGAGTCTGGTAATTCCAATCGCCTGTCACTTTCTTCTGTTTCGCGACTTGACGCAGTAAGCGCCACTCCTCATCGGTAATCGCCAAGACAAGTCGGTTCCGTTGCGAGCGCACAATACTCTCTAACCCCTCGCGAGAGAGAGGCAATCGGATTTCCTCCATAATCCATTCGTTGAGGAACCGTAATAAGTTCCGCACATGGCCGCCACTCACACGGCACAAGCGGTCTAAGGTTTCAGGACTATCAAAAATTTCTGTAATTTTAGGAAGACGCTGTTCCCCTGCTAACGTTGGAAATGCCCTCGCCAGTACCATCTGTCGCAGCAGTGCCATCCCCGCTTGATGTTCTCTACCATTCCGCAACTGCACCGGCACCATCGGCAGCACTTTGGGATCGACCATAAACCGCTGAGTGACCATGGCATAGTCATTGGAGAACCGCAACGCCAGGGGAATCGTGTAAACGACATGACAGTGTAATTCCCTTAACTGCGCTCCGCGATCGGCAAACAGATATTCTGGTTGAGGGCGTCCCCAAGGCTTCTGGGAGGAGTTTACGCGATCGAGATTATCAACAATCACAACCAGACCCTTTTTGCCCTGCTGTTTGAGTTGTTTAATCGCTGGTTCTAACAACTCCTGATTCATGACTTCCAGCAGACGATTGGTTTGCGGCTCCAAATATTGCCGTAATCGACTGCGAAAATCAGGGCTATCTTTTGCCTTAGCGGTAATTTCGCCAATGCCCAACGCGAGAGAAACCGCCCCGTTACTATCCACCTTAATCTGACCAAATCCCGGAACTCCGACTTTACCCGTTACCTGGATTTCTGTTTGCAAGAGCTTAGCTGCTCCTTCCAGTAATGCTTTGAAGCCTTTGGGCTGATGGAGTGCGATCGCATCGAGACTGGCACTGACTCGACGCGCGATCGCCAGTAAAATATCCCCAACATCCACATCGCCCATTTCCAAGTCTTGGTCAGACTCGAAATAAACGACATGAAACCCGTCCTGCTCTAAATCTGCCTTGAGCCTCAATAACTCCGTGGACTTCCCACAGCCAATATGCCCCGTAAATAACTGACAGGTTGGCTCATCCGGTGCAAAAAGCGCTATTTTACTTCTGAGTTTTTCAACAATTCGCCCCCCACGGACTGAGGAGAAATCAATGTAATAGTTCCGATCCTCAGCATTCTCTACAGCTAGAGTTTTGCTGGGATTCGTTGCTTGATAAAACTTATGTAAATTTAGTACCACTGCCAACGCCCTCACTCTCTGTAGGGCAGCAGCTACTCATACCTGAACTGAGGCAAGGGAAAGGCTTTGGGTCAAGTCAACCACCATTGCTTGGGATGACTGGCTTGAGGCGATGAGATTTTGCGATCGCGACTTTCCCCGCACGGTATAAGCAACAACTGTCGTGGGGTCTGGCGAGACCTCATATCTCTAAAGTAGTAGAATTACCTAAAAAAGCTTGAGAAGAATACTATTTTTTGTATTTCGCCATGATTTTTCATACTTTGCTCAAGAGCTAGGGTCGTTCTAAATCCGTTCACTAGCAGGACAGTAGTCAGAGCAATTGGTGGCGTCAGCTGTCAGAGCCGTAGCAGGATGTACGGCACATTGGAGATAAGGATTGTTTTTAAAGAATCGACAATTTCTACAAGGAACTTGATGCAAGTTTTTGACCGTTAACACGCCATGTCGAGCGATAGTCCAGATATCTGAAGACATCAGCACGAAAATTGTCCAAACGGCTATAAACCCCATGGGAATCAAAAATATTGCACCATCGTAAACAACAGATAAATCTGGTTTTATTCCATGCAGCTCTCTGCTAGTGGGTTGTCCCTCGATCTCATTTGTTTGATTAATATTATTGTTTTCGATAGCGAAAACCTTGGGAACCTGATTCATTTGCATATCACTTACCTCTGCCCAACAATCCTTCAAGCAAATTTCAGTCGCTGTTGTAACTCTGCTTAGCATGATTTATGGCTTTCTAAGCAGAAAAATTGTTAATAGTTCAGTTCCCTGGTATCTTAAATATAAACCTGAGGAGTTATGGAAAACTAACCTAAGGTTGGAACCTATCATTAGGCTTAACAAAAAACTGGATTGCTCTCACCTATCCTAAGGATTAGGTTTTTCTGTAATATCAAATACTGTTAATCTTTCGAGATTGAGTTGGAACGTTCTTCAGTCGTAACGATCTGACTTTTCACGTCATGTGGAAAAGTTCACGAAAAACCTAACCCCCTAACCCCCTTCCCTTGAAGGGCTATGCTTTACCCATATCTCCTAAAACCCTGTAGGGGCGAAGCATTCGCGCAAAAATATTCAGGTACGACCGATGAGATAAAACGCGAATGCTTCGCCCTCAACCTGTGACATCATACGATCGCTACTAATACCAATTGGGTTTGACGCAGAAATGTTGAATGTTAATAAATCCTCATGAAAATTAGCCCAAAACTATGATAGATTTTGGGCTAAATCTCAATTAATTAGTATTAGCATCCATGATACTTTCGTTTCCGAGGCTTGTCAAAGACCTCCTGGCTCCCCT
>DATNPC010000083.1:0-3548 GCA_036703375.1 Allocoleopsis sp. | reverse complement strand
CTAAATGATAAACTTCAAAATTAGTTTTTGAAATTTTAATTTGAGGTAATGGAACCTTAGTCAAGGATTAGGGGAATGATTTATCCATTAATCACTGTACCACCGTTAGGATGTAGAACTTGACCCGACATATAAGAAGCGTCATTGGAGGCTAAAAATACATAGCAAGGTGCTACTTCTTCCGGCTGTCCAGGACGTTTCATTGGCACTTCAGCACCAAAACTTTCAACTTTTTCCTTGGGGAATGTAGCGGGAATCAAGGGTGTCCAAATTGGACCGGGAGCCACGCCATTGACGCGAATTCCTTTCTCTACTAAGCTCTTTGACAAAGAGCGGGTAAAGGCAACAATCGCGCCCTTGGTAGAAGAGTAATCTAATAACTGTGGATTGCCCTGGTATGCTGTCACCGAGGTAGTGTTAATAATCGAGCTTCCTTCTTGGAGATGAGGCAGCACCGCCTTAGTGAGATAAAACATCGAAAAGATGTTTGTCCGGAAGGTGCGCTCTAGCTGTTCTGCACTGATGTTCTCAATACTCTCTTGGGGATGCTGTTCGGCAGCATTATTGACAAGAATATCGAGATGACCGAAGGTATCAATGACCTGTTGCACAGCTGACTTACAGAACGTTTCATCGCCAACATCACCAGCGATGGACATGCAACTTTGCCCTAGCTCTTTAACCCGGTTTTGCGTCTCTTTAGCATCTTCATGTTCGTTCAAGTAGCCGATCGCAACATCCGCCCCTTCTTTCGCAAACGCGATCGCAACTGCACGACCGATACCACTATCACCGCCAGTAATGAGTGCTACTTTCCCCTGAAGTTTACCACTTCCCTGATGTCGTGGGTCATCAGATTGGGGTTTGGGTGTCATTTCCGACTCTAGTCCCGGTTGTTGCGATTGATGTTGGGGGGGCTGTTGTTGTTGCTCGCTTGGCATAGTTTTCTCCTTGTTTGCGATCGATAGTGATAGTTATTGTTCGACTTCTTGCAAAATCAAATTTGGAAAAACTAGCAAACACGAGCAGGCACAGATAGAACTAGGTTGAATCGCTAGTTCCCAATGAGCTTCTACAAGAAGTCTATTTCTTTGCAAAAATTCTGATGCGGTTAAGTCAACTTTGAGCTAATTCCACATCTATGTTTGATTTACCGAATATCAGAACGAGTTCCGACATTCGGATCGTAGGTTGTGTCACGGTATACCGTAGGTTCTTTACGTTTACCAGCTAATCCTGCTAAACCAATTAGACCTAGCAAACCCAACCAACCCCAATCGAAATCTCGATTAGTATCTGCTGTCCTGACATCTCCATTAGTCTGAGTAGAGGTGCTAGAGGTACCAGCATCATTTGTTTGTGCTTGAGCACGCAGAGTGAATGGCACAATCGCCAACGTTCCAGTTAGAAGCGCAGTTCCTAGTAGCTTGGACAAGTTAGAAGATTTCATAACTTAGTCACTTTCCAAAAAAGGATTTATCATCCGCAAGGTTATCTACTGATACTGGAAGAAGAATCGCTCTTTAGCAGGAAATGTGCAGGTCAAGAGTCTCCGCTTACCCAAATCCGATCGCGTTCCTCAAGAACTAGACTCAGTCATGACTTTCAGACGAATAATCTGGTCGCCTGTATCATCTAAGGGAACTTCAATCACTTCAGCCGTCAGACGATCGATGCAGTTGAGGAGCGATCGCAAATGAGGAGTACTCGCGCCCGTATCGACATACAAGCGATCGGATAAACTGCCCAAGCGCTTCCACGTCGTGTAGAGCTTGCCGACGGTTTGTTCGAGTACAGATGCCTGTTTCACCAAGTCAGCAGCCGTGTTTAAGCAGTCCAGTCGTAAGGCTTCTTGTAGCGCCATTTCCATATCGAGAGAGGACTCTTGAATGGCTTGGACTTGAGCAGCTGAGTCGAGATACTTGGCTAAGAAACGGGCGTCTGAAGTCACCTGCTTCACGGTATCCACATCCGGATTTGCCGCAACTTCGTCTTGTAAGGGTTTCAGGTGCAGTTCGGGCAACTTCTCCATTTCCTTGACCAACGGTGCTAAGTAGCGCGCTGGCATCGTACCCGAAGCGGCTTTTTCCTTCACTTCATCCGGTAACAACTCCGAGGACATGGCTGTCCATTCGTCAGAGAGTTGCTTAACCTCGCGACGAGTAATGCGATCGCCTTTTTCTGCTGCCTCTGTTACCAGCTGTTGTACTTCTGGAGATGACTTGGCTGTTTCGACGAATGCCCGTTTACTGAAGTTTCTAATCGCATCGGAGCTAAGCTTGCCTTGGGATAAGAGAGTATCGGCACTGTTGGCTAACTCAATTAACGAGTAAGCTTGACTCTTGCTGATTTCTCGACTTTTGAGCCAGTTGAGAAATCCCGTCCCCCGTCCGTCGCCGCCTTTCTTCTCTCTATCGCGCACGACACGAAGAATCCGCCCCCGCCAAATTTCAGTTTGCAAGTCGAAGCGATCGCAAACCCGCCAAGCATTATCGACTAGCTGCTGAAAATCATACTCCTGAATCTCTTCATCGTCTGGATCGGGCAGATCGAAATTGAGGTCAACGGGTTGTTCGAGGACAGCAGCCAGTTCAGCGGTAGATTCAGGGATTTGAGCCATAGAGAAGCGATCGTCGAGTGATAGACGGACTATTATTGCACGCTTCCCAAATTATAGGAGGTACTCTAGGGATGGAGTGTCTTGACTCCTTCGTCAAGGATAATGCTCAACATGTAATGTGAGTCAAGCGATCGCTGATAAGGACAGCCAAGCAAGAGCTAACCGTTACGACTCTAAAATGAGATACAGCAGTTGCCAAGGCGATTAGGACAAATGCCTCAGAGCTAATTGTCAATACCAGCTTTTGAAATGTCCTAACGGTTGCGGCAGTTGCTATACAAGTCGCACGAAGTGAATATGTCAACTGCGATCGATATTGGAACACTGATTACTCGTAGTCCAGAAACTCACGGAAGCTGTCCGGTCGTTGCTGGAACAGGAGTTACCGTCCGGCGCATTGCTAGTGACTACAAAATGGGTTTAAGTGCAGAGGAGATTGCTGCTGAAATTGAACACTTGACTCTGGCACAGGTTTATGCAGCCATAGCTTACTACCATGCCAACAAGGATGAAATTGAAGCAGATTTAGTATTCCAAACGTCGGAGGTAGAGCGTTTGGAAGCAAGGACTTCATCCCATCCACTGTTGCAATTTGCTGGAATTCTCAGCAATGAGGAAGCCACAGAACTCCAGTCTGTAATCACTCAAGAATTTGAGCAAGTTGACCCACATGGCTGGTGAAACAGCTTTGGACACTTCGATTGCCATTCGTTACCTAAATGGCGATCGGGCTATAGTTGATAGAGTTATCGCATTGCCAACCATTGTGCTGCCATTACCTGTTGTTGGTGAGCTGTTGTTTGGTGCGGAAAATTCTGCCCGTCCTCTGCAAAATCTAACTCTCTACCTACAGTTTATTGAATTTTGTATTGTAGTCCCGATGGGGAGGGAAAGCGCTAGAGCTTATTCTCAAACTCGCCTCAGCTTA
>DATNPC010000082.1:0-4702 GCA_036703375.1 Allocoleopsis sp. | reverse complement strand
ATCAATATCATCGGGCATCGAGATGGCGATGTAATAAACTCCATTTAATACTTTCCGCATCAAATGGTCGCCTGCCTCTAGCACCGTTGCCAGCATATCGCTACAAAAACGTCTGAGTCCGTATCTGCGTCGATCGGGCTTACTGCTGACAGACGAAACCAAGTCGAAGGCTACAACGGGTAAACCATTCCTACGCCGTTCGTCTTCAAATAAAAAGGTAGGTAAGTTACTACTTAAGCCACCATCGACTAACAACGTATTGTCAATCCGAACGGGATGAAACACAAATGGATAGCTGGTAGAAGCTCGTACTGCATCAATCACAGAGGCGCTGTGTTGTCGCTTGGCATTATCGGGATAGACAACCGCTTTGCGCGTTTTTAAATCTGACGCCACAATCTTCAGGGGCGGACAATTTTGATATTTGAGGTCGTCAAAGGTAATATCGTTTAAATGTTCGAGTGCAGGTAGCTTCTGTTTTATTTTTTTCAAAAGAAACTGTTTGAGATTCTTCGCATGGTACAAGCCAAGATTTTCGTAAATCTGAAGGATTAAGCGTATATGCCGAGCAACGATCCAGGTTTTCGGCCATTTGTATTTCAACTTGTAGGGCAGTTGAATTAATCGTTCTAAGGCAACTCCATCGTCATCCAAAAAATCATTAAATTTGATTTCTTGGGTCATAATTTGATAGAGTTCATCGCCGGTAAATCCTACACAAGCCAGTAAAGCGACAATGCTCCCTGCTGATGTCCCTCCATAGCCGACGAAGTTGATTCCCAACTCTTCTGCTGCTTTGAGCGCTCCTGCTAAAGCTGCCCCTCTTACGCCACCGCCCGCTAAAATTGCGTATGCTTTCATTTGGCTGTTTGATTTGGAATTACGGAAAGCTTCATCAGCACGCGCCATTTTACATAAACCTTCCGGGCGTTTCAAGGAGGCTGGCACCAACTACCCCGATAGGCTGCTGTGAATAAAACATTGTGAATTGATGCTGACGGGGAGACTAGGAGACTGGGGGACGGGGAGATTATGACTAGATTCGTTTTAGTTTAGAAGCTCTTGCTTAGGCGCTACGGCATGCGCCACGAACGGTATCAGCGAATGCGATCGCATTTTCCTCTAAGTTTTGTGGTGCTTTGGGGAGAGCGTCTTGACAATTCAACCGAATTTTTTCCAGAAAGGGGAGAACGGAAGCGTCGTATTGGTTTTTGTGCTTGGTTTGGTCAAATGCGATCGCGTTCCATACGTGTTCGAGTTGTTCCCAGGTTAAGCATTTTTGGATTTGACACGCAACAGCATTTTTCCACTGTTCCACCTGGCGATAGCTGATAAATTGACCTCCTTTGTCGAGGCGATGAACAAACACAACATAGAGCCAGGATTCAACTTTTACGATTAGCGATTTGGGAATTCGGAGGAGCTTGGCAATTTGATGCTTGGTGATGCGGAATTTTTGAGCGGGGTTGATGCGGCGAAATAAGATGCTCATGGTCGATTTACTTGTAAGAATGATGCCAACTTTTAGTAAAAACCTACGTGCTAGGGCGTGTTTTCAAACTTTATTGGCTTCGTTGATGTCGGTTGAGATCCCCCTAAATCCCCCTTAAAAAGGGGGACTTTGATTGAATTCTCCCCCCTTTTTAAGGGGGGCTGGGGGGGATCGAAGGGTTTGAAAACATGCACTAGCCCTTTTCATCTGTAGGCGCATCGAAGATGATTTCAAATTCGGCGGCGGGTATGAAGCGGTTGAGAAATCTGAGATGGTCTTGAGCGTCAGTTCTGTTGTAGAATCTCGCCACTGTATAGCGTCTGAGGTCGGGTAGAAGACGCACGATTGCCCAAGGACGGGAATAGTCTTCGGGTTGTTCGATGCGTTGGTAGGTATTGGCTTGTGTGCCTCGAATGGTATCGAGGGTGCCTTGAACGACTTGCATGAGCTGTTCCCATGCCGGATTGGTGTCCTTGGGGATGAGCCTCCAGTCACTGACGGGTGCTGGTAGCCAAGTCAGCAGGTAGGATGTGGATTCTTTGCTGATTTTCCAGCTCAAGCGGCGAGTTTGTTTGAGGCATTGATAATCCTGCTGTCTGAGAGACGCACAGATTTTCTCGCCTTCGCTTTGAAGGCGTAACCAGTCGGTGTGCTTCATATTGCTATTGCTTCATGTCTGGACAACATCCTGCTAGGATGTTGAAAACATCGTAATATTATATATATTAAGCTGTCAAGAATCTTCTGTTATCCTATTAGGATGTTGATTAATGGCTAAAGTTAATGCCAAAAACAAAACACTCAGAACACGGAGAAATCAAAAAGACAGTAAGCATGTCGCTGACCGAGACGAGTATCAAGGGACTAGACAAGCAAGCTCAGGGACTGGGAGTGAGTCGGTCAGAACTTATCGAGCGGATAGGAAGAGGTCTGATCAACACGAATCCAAACGTGCAACTACTGGGGGAATCCTGAACCGGTTGATTTTAAAAGCTGAAAATCAACTGGTTAGAATCGATGCTCAGCTTACACAGCTCCAACAAGAGAAGCAGGAGCTTGAATCTGAAGTTGGAGAGTTAAAAGCCCTTCTCGATGAACTCCAAAA
Source organism: Allocoleopsis sp. (assembly GCA_036703375.1). Classification (GTDB taxonomy): domain Bacteria; phylum Cyanobacteriota; class Cyanobacteriia; order Cyanobacteriales; family Coleofasciculaceae; genus DATNPC01. Next base: position 2,105 of record DATNPC010000082.1, on the reverse strand, counting down.
ACAGATTGATTAAAGAGAATCCATTGCCTAAGGACAGTGAAAAGCGCTTAACACCCGCAGATTTGCGTCAGCGCACAGGTTTAACTCAAGTCCACTTCGCGATTTCGATTGGAAAAAGTCCTTCTACTATTGCTAAATGGGAAGCCCGAAGCGCTTTGCCTAGAGGGACACCCTCTGAAATCAAGCGTATGTGTGAGGCTTACAAATGTACTCTCGATGAACTGATAGAGGCATTTGAGGGAATCGAGGTTGACTCAGAGTAACTTGTTTTGGATGGGAGAAGCGATCGCTCTGCTTTTGGAGTGACTTTACAGGCGAACTCCATTCATCAGAGTTATTCTGAGTTGTAGCTTGGAGAACTAGCAATGCCTACAAAAACAGTTGATGTGCGTGAAGCACACATAAGCTTAGATGAGTTATTGTCTCTAGTGCGTGGAGGTACAGAGATTGTCCTCACCGAAGGTAGTACTCCGCTTGCCCGTCTAGTACCGATCGCATTAGCAGACACACCACGCATGGCAGGACTACATTCTGGTGCAATCTGGACAAGCGAAGATTTTGATGAGCCTTTACCTGAAAAATTCTGGACAGGAGAGGCATGAAGTTACTGCTAGTCTACCCTTCTTTGACAAGTTGCTCTAACTAAAATGGAATATGCTCAAAAACCAAGGAGTAGGCATTGTATAGTCTTGAAGGGGTTATAAAAGCCCTAGATTCAGCGCCATTAGTTGAAGCGTTGCACGAGCTAGAAGGTTTTGCCAAAAGTCAAAGCCATGAAGAACTTGCTCGATGGGCTTCAGCGGAAATCAATGGTTACTCGGAAAGAGATGTAGAAGCTCTTGGAGGATTACCAAGTTACCGCAAGAGATTCCGAATACCTGTAACCGAGGGAATTCATGACATAGAAGATGATATCAACCAATTATCTCCAATGCAGTTGGTAAGTTCAACCTCTAGAAAGTTCAAAACGACTTTTGTACGAGATAGAAGTTCTAGTTTAGTGTTGGATGCAATTAGTCGAGAAGAAACGAGAATTCATCTTACAGCCTTAATTCAAAGGATACGTTCTGAGATCAAGTATAGACTTAAACAAGCATTTCCTGAAGATTTAGCCCAACTCTCATATCCTGTCCCAGACTTGAAGATATTGGTCAAAGACTCTGAATTAGCTCACATACTGGTACACCGCTGGGAGGAGGCTAATCTTAACTTTCAATCTGGCGCTTACTTATCTACTATCTTTATGCTGGGAAGTATCTTAGAGGGAGCGCTCTTGGCTAAGGTTGAACAAAATCTGAAACAGGCTAATCAATCTTCACATTCCCCAAAAGATAAAAAAACGGGAAAGGTTCTTCCCTTACATCAGTGGAAATTTGTTGAACTCATCAAAGTGGCTCACGATTGTGGTTGGCTAGGTAAGGACGTACATGATTTCTCTAATGCCTTACGGGATTAGAGAAATCTGATTCATGCCCGTGAGCAGAGAAGTCAGGGCATTTATCCTGATAAGGGAACTTGCAAAGTGTCATGGGAAGTAGTGATAGCTGCCTTAGATGATCTGACCAAGTAGTTATAGAAAATTGATGATGGTAAGAGATGAAAATCACTTTTTTTGGGAAGGAGCGCAGAATTCCATTATCAATTAACCTACACTCTCAATCCTCTGGCGGGTGCCAGCCAGCCATTACCCAGTAACTGCGAACTTCTATTGCATCTGGATCGTCACTTAGATGCAGAACTGATACTGTTGCTCGACCAGTTGGCGTTTTTCCAATAATACGCAAGCCATCTTCAGTCCATTGAAAATGCTCAGACCAGACTTGAGTACGCGGGTTAAATAGCCTTACCGTTTCAACAGTCTCTGGGTCACTCCCAGTAGTTTTATCACTTTTGTAGCGATTACAAAGGGGACAGGCTAACCATAAATTAGTTTCATCATTACTGCCACCTTTTGAGATAGGAATAATATGTTCAATTTCTAATCGTGCCATCACCAAATGCTGAGGACTCAAACAGTAGCCACAACGATTACGGGCAGCATTGCGGACACGTCGTTCTAGCTCTACGGGTATATAAATCCGAGCCATTACTCTTCGTTCAGGGCG
>DATNPC010000081.1:0-6800 GCA_036703375.1 Allocoleopsis sp. | reverse complement strand
TGGCAGTTTTAATTGATACGAATGTCCCCAAACAACTCCAGGGAGATACCTGCCGTCTCCAGCAAATCATCACTAATTTAGTGGGGAATGCGATCAAATTTACACCGGCGGGAGAAGCGATCGTCCATGTTTCTTTGGAATTTGAGACATCAACTCACGCTTGGATTCGATTCGCTATCACTGATACCGGCATTGGCATTGCCCCAGAAGACCAGAAAAAGCTATTCCAATCCTTTTCACAAGTCGATGCTTCAACCACTCGGCAGTATGGTGGCACGGGCTTAGGTTTGGCAATTTGCAAACAGCTCGTGGAACTCATGGACGGCGAAATTGGCGTCGAAAGCCGAGGAGCGGCTTTTGTACCGGAGCGGTGGTCGGTTAATGCGGCAAAAGAGTCACAAGTTAACCGATCGCAGGGTACAAGATCGACTTCCAGCTTACCAACCTCCCCATCCAAAGGGTCAACCTTCTGGTTCACAGTACCGCTATCGAAACAAGCCGGTAGCGAGGCAAGAGCAGTGCAGTCCACGGTGACGTTGGCAGGCAGAAGATTGCTGATTGTCAGTGCTAATGCCACAGTTCGCAAAGTGGTGCGTACTCTTGCCACGTTCTGGGGCATGCAAGTCGAGGAAGCTTCAACGTGTCAAGATGCTGTTGTCGCTTGGCAGAGGGCGACAGGTAAACAACAATTGATTGATGTAGCGATGATTGAAGCCAACCTGTTAAAGCAGAAGGACGCAGAACGCTTATCTCATTTGCTGCGCCAAGAGCCAATGGGACTGACGACGAAATGGTTGTCGATCAACTCGCTCAACGAGCAATTGCTTTGGACTTCACCGGAAGGACGATTACCTGTTCGAGACAACACGATGCGATCGCATCCATCGCCAGCTCAACATTATCTAGATCTGGGGTTTAGTGGCAGTATTACTAAGCCCTTGAAAGCCTCAAAGCTATTAAGTTGTCTGAGGGAGGTGTTGAATGATGGCAGTTCACAGGATGGAACATCAGTAGAGCGCCAGTTCCAAGACTACGCACAACGCACCTGCCCCACAAACGGGGAGACGGGGAGACGGGGAGACAGGGAGACGGGGAGATGGGGAGACGGGGAGACAGGGAGATGGGGAGACGGGGAGACGGGGAGACAGGGAGACGGGGAGACTCGACAGGTAGGAAAGCCATCTTCTTCCAGTCAGCCTCAACCAACGACTTACGATTCTATCCCCGGCAAACCTCCAGCTCATCCACAACCCTCAACATCTTCTACTTCTCACCGCTCTTTGGTCAAAATTTTGTTGGTGGAAGATACTCCAATCAACCAAAAAGTCCTGTTGAATCAACTCAAAATGCTTGGCTATGAAGCGGATTGTGTGGTGAATGGCAAAGAAGCTCTCGATCGCTTAACTGGGTATACAGACTATACTGCTTTAAGCGTTAGGATTAGCGGCTCTCTGTGGGAGAAAACAGACCTGCGTAGCGCAAACGTAGAGGCTCCAGAGCGCTCAGGTGTAGTAAGGCTGAGAGCGGATAAGCTGGCAGTCGCGTCACCACAGAGTTTAGCCGTAGAGATTAACGGCGCGACGTGCAGCGATAGCACGGCGTTAGCAACGCTAGAATCGTTGGAACGAACGTCCACGAGCCAGGGTAGCGCACCAGCCACTGCAAAAGAGCTAACTAAACTCCCGTCACCCCCCTACGACATCGTTCTCATGGATTGTCAGATGCCAATTATGGATGGCTACGAAACCACTCGGCTGCTGCGTGCCTTTGAAGGAGAGTCTCGTCATACTGTAGTCATAGCCATGACAGCGAATGCTATGTTTGGCGATCGCGAAAAGTGTTTGGCAGCAGGTATGGATGACTACATCAGCAAACCCGTGAAGCTGGAAGAATTAGAGATGGTTTTAGATCGCTGGACACCTTCCCAAGACAATCACTCTCCGAGTGAAATCTCTTCGACTTCCTCCAATAACCGCATATCAGCGAAAGATCGGAGAGATAATAGTAACAACTTAGAACGTTTTACAGCTAGAGAGAGTGGGCGTGTGTTTACCGATTCAAAACCTCCTTCTTGCGCTCCTGGCTCCTCGGATGAAATTCCGATTGACTTGGATCGCTTGGCCATAATCTCCCGAGGCGATGCCGAGTTTCAGCGAGAACTCTTGGCTGTCTTTGTGGAAGATGCTTTAGTTTACCTAGAAGAAGCTAAATTAGCACTAGCAACAGGAGACTATAGTACTGTTGCCGGTCGCGCTCACCAACTCAAAGGTTCGAGCGCTACTGTAGCGGTTAAAGAGATGCCAGAACTGGCCGCTCAACTGGAGAGTCAAGCTCAGAACCACCAGTGTTCAGATGCAGGGGAAGCGATCGCGCAATTGAAGAAAATTGTGGAGAGCGTTCAAGCCTTTATCGACAAGGACTAAATCTTGTGGAGGGGGCGACACGAGTAGCTATCGTTCAGGGGCGGGCAGGATGCCCACCCCACAATCTGTGTTCCCCTCAATGGGAAACTGCTATATTTGGACGTCCCTAAGAGCAAACCGCAGACAAGTATCAAGTAGGCTTTTCCCTAGCTCCGAGAACCGCTAAAGCCACTCCTATCAGTAATACGATCGCACCGAGCAGAACTAACCATCCCGGTACTTCCTGAAAAATCAGAAAGCCAAGCCAACTAGAACTAACTGGTTCAAACAAAATGCCAAGGGTGACGAGCGTTGGCGAAATCCAGCGTACTGCCCAATTGAGCGATGTATGGCCCAGCACCTGCGAGGCAATCGCCATCAACAGGATGTAGAAGTAAACAGTAACCGGATAGCCAACATAAGTTGAACCGAAGAGGAAGGGTAGCGGCAACAGGACTAATGCCCCTGTGCTGTAGGCAACGACGACATAGCTGCCGATCCCCAAACCTCGTCGTTGAGCTTCGCGTCCCAAGAGGAAATACAGACTTGCCATCCAAGCTCCAATCAACGCTAAGCTATTACCTAAAGTTGGGTTATTTCCAGGGGTAGTCACTCCCGCATCTCCCGAAGCAATCAGGATGCCACCTATCAACGCAACTGCAATCCCAGCCATTGTCAGTCTTGTTGGTTTTTCCTTCCAGCAAAACCAAGACAGCAGAGCTACCCAAACAGGATTCGTTGTCACTAGAGTCGTCGAGGCTGCGATCGAGGTAAAGGAAAGCGAAGTTATCCAGGTGGCAAAATGAACAGACAAGCACAAACCTGCTGCTGCCGCATAACCTAAAGCCCCAGGCGCGAGTTGGGTGGGTTGTATGTTCCGCCAAGCGGGTAGCAGGAGTAATGACGCGATCGCTAATCGAGAAGCGGCAACGAAAAGACTAAATCCCACCCCACTGACTCCGGCAGATGCAATGGCTAAGCGAATAAAAATAGCGGCCATTGAAATCGCCAGAACACCAACAAGTAGAATGAATCCGACTTGCCAGGGTTGCGGTTGTTTCAGGATGTTCATCTTTTCTAGTCCCCGACACTTCACAGTGAACAGTGGCCAGTGAGCAGTGAACAGTTGTCAGTTACGAGCAATGGCTCTCCCGTGTACTTCATGCAACTGAGAACCGCTATAACTGTTCGCTGGTCACTGTGAAGAACCATTTGAAAACGCTATATTAAACAAAAAATATTTTCTGGGTTTCACCCACGGGAGGACTGCTATATTTGGCTGTGAATGATTTTAGGAAATTTTTCACCCTATACATATAATATTATGTCAAAATTAAAAATTTTAGTAGTAGAAGACGAGTGGATTACGGCAAGAGATATCAAAAATAGCTTAGAGAAATTGGATTATGTCGTTTCCGAGCCGGTTGCCACAGGGAAAGATGCTATTCAAAAAGCTATTGAATTCCAGCCAGATGTAATCTTAATGGATATTGTTCTACAAGGAGAAATTGATGGGATAGAAGCAGCTGCTAGCATCCAAAGCCGCTATCAAGTTCCTATTGTTTTTCTCACCGCTTATTCCGATCGAGAAACTCTCCAACGCGCCAATCTTACTCAACCGTTTGGTTATTTAGTTAAACCGTTTGAAGACCGAGTATTGGACACTACGATTCAAATTGCGCTGGCTAGACATCAAGCGGCTGTTGAGATGAAAAAAGCTATAGCGGTTTCTGAAGCACTCCGGCAAGATGCAGAACGAGAACGTCAACGTAAATCCCAGTATGTTGCCATTGCGTCCCATGAATTTCGTAATCCTATCTCCATCATTAAATCCTCTGCTGAAATGCTCCAAATCTATGGAGAGAAATGGGGAGAAGAAAAACGGCGAAAGCATCTTCAATGGATTCAGCTAGCGGCTAATAGTATTAATCTTCTATTGGAAGATGTATTAGCGTTGGAAAAAACTGAATCCGGAAAACTCACTGCTAATCCCCAGCTTTTACAGGTTGCTAGTTTGTGTCGAAATTTAGTAGAAGTCATGCAATTAAGCGCGGGTGAGCAATATTCTCTCACCTTCACCTGTCAGGATGAGTTGACCGAGTCGCTCGGAGCGCTTCTAGATGAACAGTTTTTGTGGCATATCTTGAATAATCTGCTCTCGAATGCCATTAAGTATTCACCGAAAGGAGGTCACATATCTCTTACTCTGTCTTGCCAAGATGGACAGCTTTGTTTCCAAGTTCAAGACCCAGGCATTGGCATTTCTGCTGACGACCAGAAACGCCTGTTTGAACCGTTCTTCCGTGGCAAGAATGTCGGTCAAATTACAGGAACAGGATTGGGGCTAACCATTGTCAAGCGATCGGTGGAGTTGCAAGGAGGTCAAATTACGGTTGAGAGCGAAGTCGGTCGAGGAACCACGTTTACCGTCCAATTGCCGTTGATCTATCCCAATCCCCCATCGACAGAAGCTTAGTCAGGGTCGAGTTGAATGGCTGAGGTTTTTGAATCAGGCTGTCCGCCTCGTTCTTTCGCCAGCTGGTCAATGGTGTCTCCAATTACCGTAGTTAAGCTCTTGCGGGTTTGAGCGTGGTTCGCTTGCTCGGTTCTTAAGGCATCAGTTAAGCGATCGCGTTCTAGCATGACCTCAATTAGCTTGGCTTTCAACTCCTCTACACTATCTATAGGCTCTACTGCTTGCTCGATGGCTGACGCCGCTTCAGGGTTATCGGATCTTAGACCAGACCTCTCATCTCGTAATTGCTGGATTTCGGCTTTTAGGCTTTCGATTTGTTTTTGGGCAAGCCGCCCTTCCGTGCGACGTTGTTGAGCTTCCGTATTATAAAGCTGACGCCAGTTTGCCGCACTTTCATGTGCTGCTTCGCGCTCGCTAATACAAGCCGCTAACTGTTGCTTGAGTTCCTTGATTTGAGCTAACCACTGCGTGACCTCGTTGCTCATCTTCAACAACTACTCCTGTTTCGCCACTGTTAAATATTACTGGGTGTCGGTCGCCTTATCGAACCTGTTCTACAGGAAACTGTCTATTAATTTGTCACATTACTGCCTATAGGCCCTGCTACCCCACTTCCTACCTATGCTGTCCTCTCGATTTGTTCGCTTCTTTCGTTACCTAAATCTAGTCACGCTCAAGCAAACTGTAGTCCGTGCGATGCAACGTCGCCTGGTCGGTCTTTCCGGTGAAATGGCATACAACGCCATGTTAGCCCTATTCCCAGCAATTTTGGCTATTCTTACCGCAATTGGACTGTTTGAAAACTCTTTGCAACAAACGTTTAGTAATCTCGCCGGTCAACTCAAAGACTTAGTGCCCAATCAGGATGCGTGGAACCTGATTAGTAATTTTGCCAATGGTATTAACCTGACGAAAAGTCGCAGTCTATTCTCCTTGAGCTTCTTGCTAGCCATTTGGGTATCCTCTGGAGCGTTGAGTGCGGCGATGAACGCTCTGGATGAAATTCATGAAATTCCGCGATCGCAAAGACGACCGTTTTGGAAAGCTAAGTTAGTATCTATTGGTCTGACTATTGGTAGCATCTTACTGCTAGTCACCGCTTCTTTTCTCGTATTTATCAGTGACTGGCTTTTGCGGCTGGTCGTGCAACAAAGCCGAGATGCGATCGTGTCAGAACTGTTGTTGAGAGTCTGGCAGCTTTTGAGATGGCCAATCGCTTTGGGTATCATTGCCACCTCTAGTGCCTTTATCTATCGCTTTGGACCGAGTCGTTGGAGCCATGGCACACCGCTGATGCCAGGAGCTCTTTTGGCAGCAATTTCATGGGCGATTGTATCTGCCTTGTTTCGGCTCTATGTCGTCAACTTTGGCAATTACAACAGAGTCTACGGTGCGGTAGGTGCTGTCATTGTTCTCCTGCTTTGGTTTCAAATAACTTCTCTGGTACTGTTATTAGGCGATCAGCTCAATGTTACAGTCGGAGAGGCGATGCAAAAGGCTCGATCCAAATCCCGACTGAAGAACGTTACTGGCAAGGAGCGATCGCAGAATTATTAACTTATGGGTAATGGGTAATGGGTAATGGCGTTGGCTTACCGTAGCAGTCGGTAAATCGTACTTGAACCCCTATAGTAACCATCAAAATCGATTCCAGATTCCCAGACAAAGCGGGCTTTAGAAGACGAGTTGGATAGCACTCTTTGACAACCCTCCGCTATCCCTACACCAATGTGAGCGTTGCTATGAGCAACTACTAAATCGCCAGCTTTAGCTTGAGATCGTTCAATGAGTTGACCTCGGCCTCCCTTGAGAGCTTCTACTAAAGATGGAACATAATTTGGATTCTCACCTAACGCTGGAATTCCCGCTTGTCGTAAAACGCGGTTGAGCATCCAAGCACAGGCATTTCTTCCCCCATCAGG
>DATNPC010000080.1:0-12619 GCA_036703375.1 Allocoleopsis sp. | reverse complement strand
AAGCAGCCCAGCCACTGAGAACAATTTGCGGACTAAAAGCGAAGGACGCTTCGATGCCATAGGAGTTGCCAACAACAGGACGACCCGTAGCAACTTGTGAAGCGATACTACCAGTGCCGTGACGTAGGTTAGAGCGATCGTAGGAATGAACATAGGTTGCAGCAATGGAAAATGCCGAACTCGGCTGGAACATTATTTGACCTAGAGCGCTGTAGTTACCATTGAACAAACCGTTATCCTCGCTAGGATTATTAGCGGTATCAGATAGATAACTCAAATCAACTCGAATAGGACTTTTTGCCCCGAATGTAATACCAGCTCCTGCGCTCTGACCACCCATGCGATAAATGGGATTATAGCGTCCAAAGCGTGATAAGGCACCACTGCCACTGGGTTCTAAACCACCGTTGAGCTGAGGTACAAAGTCATCATGAACACCTCCAGTAGCAAAGATGTTGACCATCGCTATGTTGGAAATCGGAAAGCGATAGTATAGCTTATCAACTATGACGCTGTTATTATCACCTGCTTCAAAGCCCAATCGACCTTCTCGGGTTGTATTGAGCCTGCCACCACTGCTGAGAGGGTCGAATTGAACAAAGTTACCTGCTTGCAGACGAGTCCGTAAGCGATCCTTTCCCGTGAAGCTAGTGTCGAAACTCAGTCGCACTCGGTCAAAAAAGACTGCATTCTGGTTGTAATCGACACCCTTGGCATCTTGACCACCAAAAAGATCGGCTAGAGCGAAAATGGCTTCCCCGTTGAGTTTGGTGGTGGTCGAAAACTGATGGTCTTCCAAGAACGCTACTCGACCCTCTAGCTTATCAACCCGCGTGCCTAAGGTGGTCAGTTCCGAACGGAATTCCTCCACTAGGCGTTGTAGCGTTCCTAAGTCCTGCTTCGTGACAAAATCAGTTGTGCTAGAGCTAATCAAACGCTCAACTTGTTGTAGACATGCATTTAATCCCGCCGCAAATTCATAGCGAGTCATTGCTCGGTTTCCTCGAAAGGTGCCGTCGGGATAGCCTGCAATGCAGCCATAGCGCTCTACAAGATTGCGTAATGCTTCATAAGCCCAGTCTCCCGGAGAGACATCACTAAGCTGAGAGACATTCGTCACTTGGTCTAACGAGTCACCAGCCCCTTCTCTGCTGTAGCGATTGATTTGGTCGAGTACTGCGCTAGAGTCAGGGGTTGAGTTAGTAACGGCAGAGGCAGAAGGCTGCTGAGCGAGGATGGCATTGGCGCGATCGAAACCAAGATTGCCGTTTGAGTCTCTAGCTGGAGTTGTCTCAGAAGTTGCTGGAGTGGGTTGAGTCTGAGGCTCATCGGCGAGCTTTACAGCCGCTGATTCTATTCGATCGGGAACACTTTCGGCTGCAACAGTATTATGAGCAACAACTGGATTTTGAGGGAGTCGATCTAAGGACGCAATCTCTTTTTCCCTGGGTGTGTCACCGCTTCTCTGCGTCTGGGCGTCTATTCTCAAGAGGGGTTCAACAGAGGACTCTTCTGCAATAGTTGCGGTGTTGGGGCTAGTAACGGCTGTTTGGTCAAAAAGACTGGAAGTTGCAGGTGCTTGCGTAGCACGGCTGCTGTTAGTAAATATTAAAGCTATACCAAGAATAGCTGGACTAACTTTAACTGCGTTCCACAGCAGTTGTAACATCGTCAACACTCCTCACACACAATTGATTCAAGTGAAATAAGCAGGCAAGCGAAAATAACTCAACTCAGATGAGATCTGTGAAGAGGATGCTTGAGAAGTATCAGATCCCCCAGCTCTCCTTTTTTAGTGAGGGGGGAGGTTTTTCTCAAAGTCCACCTTTTTAAGGGGGATGCGATGGGGAGCGAAGGTGGAGCGATGTAGAAATATCGACTTTTCAGACATCCTTGAAGAACTCGCTGAATAGAGGGAATCACAAGCACCCAAAAGCTTGAGGCGGCAAGAATTTTCTCCTGCAACCTTTCAAAAAGATGGAATGACTCACTGAATCTACCTTCACTCAATTTGATGAAGTTACCGGATTTTCCAGGAGAGAGTTCGGTTATTTTTGTACTACGCTAAGACCCATCTAAATTAGTTCGTCTTAATCTTCTCGTCACTGGAGTCTTCCCGTCAGCATCAAGTCACAATGTTCTATGCACAACAGCTAAACAGAATTACCCTGTCAAAAATTTTTGAGGGGATGCGATTCATTCGTTGTTTGAGATTCCCCTATTCCATCTATTGTAGAGGCTGATTAAAGCAAATACAAACTTGGTTACTGAAACCCCGTATATTTACTTATCTGTTGCTTGTTTAGGAAAAATAATGGGCGTAATATTCTTTGCTCGCTATTTAAACTTGATAAGCTGGCTTGGCAAGGCTGGGGGGAATGAGTCTAAATACTGACGGCTCGGATAGATTAAAATTTCACCAGAAAATAAAGCAGCATCAGAAGTTTATAAATCCTAAAAAATATATCGAAAAAATAAACCCACCGTGAATTTGCGCGATTTTCGATGACATCTATTGATGAGAATGTTAGAAATATTAGAAGTGACAGACGTAGTACACGTAATAAATAGCGTATTATATAGGAGCGTAAAAGTGGTTCTCATTTTTTCTGCTTCTAGAGCTAACTCTAAAGGCGAAATACCACGCTAGTTAACAGGTATTAACCAAATACTGAAACCCATACGTCGATGTTTTTCCGTGGAAAACAGTTGCGTCTTGTTTTGCTTTAGACACCTAGTCTAAAAGATTTCAGTTTCGGTGTTTTGTTAATCCTAAATTACTCATGGAGATCGTGTGGAGATAGCTATTAAAGATACTCCCCCTTCACTTCCTCTTAACATGTTTACTGCTTTGAAGCCAATTCAGTTTCTCGAAAAGTTGAAACGGCTCCAGTTTAGCGGTCAACTGGTGTTAACAGCTCCTCAAGGGCAAGAATGGAGCCTGTATTTCTACCTAGGTAGCATTATGTATGCTACTGGGGGAATTCATCCCGTGAGACGGTGGCGAAGAAATTTACTAGCCTACTGCCCTCAGCTACCTGCTCAAAGTGCAGAATGGCAACGCGAGCTCAGTAGACTGAATACCACTGCGTTCAATACCTGCTGGGAATATGAGCTGTTGTGCCTTTGGGAGCAAGAGCAGAAAATTCCTCGCGAGCAAGTCGATCGCCTGATTCGATCTGTTATTACTGAGGTCTTATTCGATGTCGCGCAAGCGATGCAAGTTACCTCTCAAGTTAAGGAAGATAGCTCCTTATCGACCTCCCTCAGGTTAATAGATGTGCAGGAAGCGATCGCAGAAGCGTATCAGCTTTGGCAGGTTTGGCGTAATGCCATGGTAGCGGATTATTCTCTCAACACTGCTCCTATCATCAAGCAACCCGAGAAGCTGCGAGAGCGGACATCGGCACCAGTTTATCAGAACCTGAGTCGGGTTCTCAACGGACAATACACGCTGCGCGACCTAGCCTTGCTGATGAAGCGGGATGTGATGGAAGTAGCGAAATCGCTCCAGTTTTACATTCAATTGGGGTTAGTAGAACTCATCAACGTCCCCGATCTAGCCGCACCAGTTAAAACTCCTGTTGCCAAGAAACCAAAGGCGATCGCAACTCCTGGGGGTTTTTTAGTTGCTTGTGTCGATGATAGTCCTTTAGTTTGCCAAACGATGGAAGCGCTGCTTGTTGCAGCCGGGTATCAATTTGTTGGTGTAAATGATGCCTTGAGAGCCTTCTCAATTCTGCTAACTCGTAAGCCAGACTTAGTCTTTTTAGATCTAGTCATGCCCAATACTAACGGGTATGAAATTTGCTCGAAGTTACGTAAACTGCCTAGTTTCCAAAACACGCCAATCGTCATCTTAACCGGAAATGATGGCATCGTCGATCGCGTTCGAGCTAAGCTAGTCGGAGCGTCAGATTTTCTGAGCAAACCCGTTGATGCGGAGACTGTACTCGGTGTTATCCGCAAACACTTAAGGCAGGAAGCAATTAGAAATTAGGTGTTGGTTGTTTGTTGTTGATTACAGCGAACCCCTAACTCCTAATGGCTAACCAGTAATCCCCCTACTATTATTTGTTGATGAGGTAAATCTTGTGAGTACTGCTTTAGTTGTTGATGATTCGCAAACTGATATGCAAATTCTCACCGGCTGTCTACAGCAAGGTGGTCTGAATGTTGTGACAGCTAGCAGCGGTGAAGAAGCTCTAGCGAAAATTGTCAGCCATAAACCGGATATCATTATTCTCGATGTTATTCTACCGGGTTGCAGCGGATTTGAGGTATGTCGCGAACTCAAAGATGCTGCTGCGACCAGCAATATTCCCATTGTTATTTGCTCGACCAAACGGGGCGAGATGGATAAGTTTTGGGGGATGAGACAGGGAGCTGATGCTTATCTAGCTAAGCCTATCGATCAAGACGAATTTGTCCGCACCGTTAAACAGCTTATCAAGTAATAAGCTGGAAAATAATGAGTTATATTATGAATTATGAATGCTGAATTATGAATTAAGCACTTGAGCTGATTGAAGGAGGCTTTAACCTAGATTAAAGCACATCACTACAGTTTTGAGAGAGCCTTCCAACTTACAAATGAGTTGTTCATAATTCACAATTCATAATTTTTAGTAAATGCTGCATTCGTGCTAAGCAGTATTTGTAACTAGTGAAACCAGGGTGTGATTAGTCAGCCGATATCGGCTAATGAGGCTCTGCCAATAACGACTGACCAATAACCAAAAATGACTCTATTCTTTTCGAGGTAAATTTGATGAGTACTGCCCTGGTTGTCGAAGATTCCCAAACCGATATGCAAATTCTGACTCGCTGCTTGCACGAAGGAGGATTGAACGTCTTAACTGCGAATAGTGGAGAAGAAGCTCTAGCGAAAATTAATAGTCACAAGCCGGACATCATCATTCTTGATGTCGTCCTACCTGGCTGTAGTGGTTTTGAGGTTTGTCGCGAACTTAAAGATGCCGCGACCACTAGCAATATCCCCGTAGTTATTTGCTCGACTAAAGGGGGGGAAATGGATAAATTTTGGGGCATGAAACAGGGAGCCGATGCTTATCTGGCTAAACCGATTAACCAAGATGAATTTGTGCGTGTCGTTAAACAGCTAATTAGACGATAAGCAGGAAATTCTACTAAGGTTAGGCTCTTAATTCGTAGTAGGGTCGCTGATATATTGCACCTTTATCAATAATCGCGGGCATTGCCGACCAACGAGAAAATCAAGTTTTTAAGTTCGATTCGGCAATGCCCACCCTACATAGGCAAGATTGTTGACAGTGGTGCAAGATAGGAGCCCCCAACTAGCGGCGTACCGCTCGTTACCCATAAAAAAACACCAACTTCTGCCCTCTGCCTTCTACCCTGTATCTCTTAAGGTAGGCAATACTTACCCTACAGAAAACGTAAGTTAGCCCTGGCTACTACGCGCTACATGGAAAGCTGGCAAACGCTAACGTTGCCAGATGCATTCTAACTATAGGTAGTTAAGGCTGAAGGCTCATAGCCTGAGAGAACGTTCATGTCCGATGCTTCATCAGTCCGAAATTTTCGGTTATCACAATCTGCAAATGCATTAGTGCAGCCAAGTATCAGTCTAGCGGAACCATTGGGTGCTGCGGCTAGCGCCTCGACCTCCTCAACAGCAAGCGAACAGTTTTTGCGGTTTTATCTTTTTCCGAATACGACTGTCCTGTTGCCGATTGAGCAACTCACTGAAGTACTGACGATTTCTAGAGACCAAATTGTACCCATTTTTCACCTGCCACCTTGGGTGATGGGCGTCTACAACTGGCGAGGTGAAATTCTCTGGATGGTCGATTTGGGTCATCTAGTTGGATTAACGCCCTGGCACCAACAGCCGATCGCTGGTTCTTCCTATACAGCCGTTGTCCTGCAAGCTCGCTCCAATTCGGCAACATCTACCGGGAGTAAGAACCAGATGTTAGGGCTGATTGTCAACCGAGTAGAAGATATTGAGTGGTGTAATCCCGATTTACTACAATCACCGCCTGCATCAAGTGTAACTCCAGAGTTGGCACCGTTTTTGCGGGGGTACTGGTTGAAACCCAATGGTGACATGCTATTGCTCATCGACGGTCAAGCCATTCTAGCAGGGATGCCTAAAGCCTAACAGCGCTATCGAGTTTTGCGATCGCATCTAATCGCTTCCCTTAACTCTTCGTTCTTCACTGACAAGAGTAAAAGCGATCGTAGGTGTGAAAAAAACTGAACCAACAGAAGAAATTGTATTAAGAATGTCTAACTCTTAGGTCAGTTTCAACTCACTCTTCCAAGCTTTTTCCCAATTCAATATTCATTGATCGAGCGGAGCTTCTACCCCACAGTCTTTGTCAATATTTTGTCTGAGTTGCACGATGTGCAACCGGCAATCCACTACTAATTTTTTGGTGAGGTTCCTTCCATGACTCAGCTTCCTTCTAAGTCTGATTCCCGCAACACTTCCAATGGTCGCGGTCCCTACTCTACGGGTCTTCAATTCCAGAGTCAAACTTCTGCAACTAATTCTCCTCCTCTTGTTCAGGTTCCACCTTATCCAGACCAAAAGGCCTTTAAACAGCAACAGACAGAGATAGGAGCACCACCCGAAACTATCAAAAATCGTCTCACTCAACGATCTAGGCATCAGTGGTTCACCACAAGTCTACGTACTAAAGCTACGCTACTAGCCCTTGCGATCGGTACGCTCCCCGTTGTGTTGGTTGGTGCAACTGCCTATTTCGCTGCTAGCCAAGGGGTGCGGGATCAAGTTCTACTCAGCGACAAAACTCGTGCTGGTGACTTGGAAGACAAGTTAAATATCTTCTTGAAACAGCAATATGACAACATCATATTGCTGTCTAACCTCAATTTCCTGACTACTCCAAAGTTTGGGGGGTTTTTTACAACTCAGGAAAAAAATGACATTCTAGATCGCTATCTCCAGACCTTCAATACCTTCAACACTATTGCTGTGATTGACCTCAACGGTGACTTCCTATATACATCGAAGGGTGCTCTTCCAGATAACGCCAAAGGTCTTGACTGGTTTGAGACGGTGCTCAAAACAGATCGCCCATTCCTCTCGGAGCCGCGACGATCCAAACTCGATGGAACTTTTAACTTTTTCGTTTCTGCCCCAGTCAAGGATAAAGAGACTGGCAAAACAATCGCTGTTATGCGTGGTCGTATCCCCATGACTAAGTTCCAAGAAGTGCTGGGATTTGAATCTGGACAGCAGCAAAGATTTTATTTAACAGATTCTAACGGTCAAATTACTGCAAGCGATAGGCAACAATTCCTTCAGAAAAAGCTAGATAAAGAATTTCCCCAACTGTTAGCAAAAATTCAGCAAAACCGCGATCAACTGCTAACGACAGTTGATTCCGATCACCAAGTATCATCAGTTTTAACGTACCTTCCTAACCAGAGACTTACTAAGGCGTATGGTCTCAAATGGGGTGTGCTTCTCTCCCGTCCCACAGAGATTGCTTTTGCTGCCCAAAGACAGTTGCTCTTGACAATATTGTTGGGAACGGCTGTAACCACCTTGCTGGTAGCAGCACTCGCGGCTGTCATTGCTAACCGGGCTACGCGTCCGATTCTGGATGCAGCCAACGCGGTGGACAAAATCGGTCAAGGCGAACTGGATACCCGCGTAGATGTTCGAGGGGAAGATGAACTGGCTGTACTGAGTTCCAACATCAACCAAATGGCGTCTCAGCTAGGGCTGTTCGTGCAGGAACAAGGACTTTTGGCAAAAGTTACGGGTTCCCGGACGTTTAACTTAGAAGAACTCGACGAACTGTTCAAAGAAATATTAGAAGACTCCCGCGAAATCCTCAACGCCGATCGCGTTCTGATCTATCGCTTCAACCCTGAGGGGGGTGGGTCTGTGACCGGTGAATCCGTTGCCAGAAATTGGCCCCGCGCCCTCAGCGAAAAACATGACGTGTCTTACGTTCCCGACCAAATGCGCGAACTCTATTCGCAGGGTCATGTCTTTTCCACCAATAATGTTTATGAAGCTCAACTGCACCCAGAGCAGAGACAGTTCCTGGAACGCCTGCAAGTCACGGCGAATTTGGAAGTACCCATTCTCCATGAAGGTAAACCCTATGCGTTGCTCATGGTTCACTACTGTGGAGTTCCCCACGAATGGCAAGACGCTGAAGTCACCTTCCTCAAGCAGTTAGCAGCTCAGTTAGGATTGTCTCTCGATCGCGTACTGCTCCTCCAAGAAACCGAACAACTGGCCGAAGAGCAGCGAGAACTCAAAGAAGGACTGCAAAAGCGAGCCTTGCAGCTTCTCCAGGAGGTAGACCCGATTAGTAAAGGGGACTTGACGATCCGCGCCCGAGTCACGGCCGATGAAATCGGTACGATTGCAGACTCTTACAACGCGACCGTCTCTAACTTGCGGAAAATCGTACTCCAGGTGCAAGAAGCGGCGACACAGGTAGCCGAAACAACTAGCAGCAACGAAACTTCGGTTCAATCACTATCCAAAGAAGCTTTGCGGCAGGCTGAGGAAATTGCCCGCGCTCTCGAACGGGCGCAAGAAATGGCCGAATCCGTGCGCGTCATTGCGACGAACGCAGAACAAGCAGAAGTAGCGGTGAAACAAGCGGCTCAAACGGTGCAAGAAGGAGACCAAGCGATGAACCGCACTGTAGATGGTATTCTCGCCATTCGCGAAACAGTTGCAGAAACAGCAAAGAAAGTCAAGAATCTTGGGGAATCTTCACAAAAGATTTCCACCGTCGTTAACCTGATTAGTACCTTTGCCGCTCAGACAAACTTGCTGGCGCTGAACGCCTCGATTGAGGCAGCACGAGCTGGGGAAGAAGGACGAGGCTTCGCGGTGGTTGCGGACGAAGTGCGTTCTCTGGCACGGCAGTCGGCAGAAGCGACGAGCGAAATCGAAAAGCTGGTTGCAGCGATTCAAGCAGAAACCAACGAAGTGGTTGCCGCGATGGAGGCGGGTACCGAGCAGGTGGTAATGGGAACTCGCCTCGTCGATGAAACCCGTCAAAGTCTCAACAAAATCACAGTCACTTCCGTTCAAATCAACCAATTGGTAGAAGCGATCGCTCAGGCAACCGTGGTGCAGTCGAGAGCCTCGGAAGCTGTGACTCAAACCATGACAAATGTCGCCCAAATTGCCGACAAAACCTCCAAGGAAGCCAGCGTCGTTTCGTCATCCTTCGAGCAACTCCTCACCGTTGCCCAATCGCTACAAGAGGACATCCGCCGATTCAAGGTCAGTTAGTTGTTGGTTGTTAGTTGTTGGTTGTTAGTTGTTAGTGGCTAATAACCAACGACCAACGACTGATAACCACAGATTAATAACCAATAACTAATAACTAATAACTAATAACTAACGATGCCAGTCCACCCTGATATTCGCGACCAAGCCTATCAGTTTTTTATTGAAGAGGCTCCCGATCTGTTGCAGGCAATCGAAACGGGTTTGCTAACTCTCAAACAGGAGCGCAGTACGAATCTGGTTCACACGCTGATGCGCTCGGCTCACTCGCTCAAGGGGGGAGCCGCTAGCGTTGAGTTAGATGCGATCGCATCTCTGGCTCACCGTCTGGAAACGATTGTCAAGATACTCTACAACGAAACGGTAAACATCGATACCGACTTAGAAAGCCAACTGCTCTTGGCTTACGATTGTCTTCGCTTACCTCTGACTCAGCAGATTCGAGAAGGTCACTTCGACGCCGAACAAGCTTTAATTCAAGCAGACGCGGTTTTCACTCCACTGGAGGAACGGTTTAGGGATATTCTCGCTCAAGCAGAGACTTATATCCCCAGTTCTAGCGACTTGGGCATAGATATGACCCAGTCTATTTTTGAAGTGGATGTGAAAGAGGGATTGGAGCGCCTTGCGGCTGTTGTGGCGCAGCCTGAAAACTACGAGGTAGCTGGAGAATTACGCGCTCAAGCCGAAGTCTTTGCTGGGTTTGCCGAGTTACTCAACCAGGTAGAATTTGGCGCAATCGCTCAAACCACCTTAGCCGCACTCAAGGCTCACCCCGAACGCGCTTTAGAAATTACGCAACTGGCTTTAGTCGATTTTGAGCGAATTCGCCAAGCGGTCTTATCCGGCAATGACCCAAGCCGAGGTATCCAACATACAGGGCCCTCTGCGGCTCTAATCGCATTCGCCAACTCTACTCTGACCGATTTAGACCTATCGATTGTCGGTTCAGAGCCAGTATTCGTCGAGCAAGCAGACAGCCCATCTGCGATCGAGGATATTTTTGGCAGCACGTTTGCAGCATTTGAGTTGGAGCCAGAGGCTAGCTCCACACCTCACTCTGTGCCGGAGGATGCACTAGCTACTGAAGAGGATTGGAACTTTGATGATATCTTCAGCACTGCTCCAGATTCTTTAGAGGAATTCTCCACCCCTACTCTCGCTGATGCAGCACCAGATGCTGAGGAGCTTCTCACTCCTGCTACCGCTTCTCCAGAAGAGGAGCAATCCGCGATCGAAGTGCCAGAGAATGCCCAGATTCCGGATGAAGCTTGGAACGTTGAGGACATTTTCAGTGTTGATCTAGATCCAGACGTCGTTTTTGGCAGTCCCGCGACGCCTACGACAGAGCCGGAAATGCCAATGGCAGCTGAAGCTCATGTCGAGAGAGAGACACTAGATGCCTCTGGTATCATTGATGTTGAATGGGTTAGCCAATCAACATCTGTATCTGTGAATCAGGACGCTCAGAGCGACGTTGGTCAAGAGTTGCCAGTTCACTCGTTAGAGGCTGAACCTTCTAATCTGGAGCTTGCGCCCCCAGAAAGCCTAGAAGACGCGGTTCAATCGATCGCAAATATCTTTGACAGTCTGCCCTCACTCCAAGATATCTCTGACTCGACAGATGCGATCGATGCGTCGGCAGCCAAAGCACAGAAAGATGTCTCTGCTCAATCGTCTACTCCCCCGGCCTCCTCTGCTCCATCACCGTCTTCCAACCTTTCCGTGCGGGTTGACTCGGAGCGACTCGAACAAATCAATAACTTGGTCGGCGAGTTAGCGATCAACCGCAACAGTATGTCTCTCCAAAACGAACAGCTACAGAGCGCTGTGCGGGAGTTATTGAATCGATTTATTAAAGTTCAGAACGTTGTGGGTGGCTTGCAGGAGTTATCCAACCAAATGCTGATTGCGCCCGAACGCTTCAGCGACAAAAAACTCCCCAACTCAATCGCTCACTCCTTAGGGCAGATTGCTCCAACGGATTTTGACTCGCTGGAATTGGACAGCTATGGAGTGTTGTACTCTCGACTCCAAGGATTCTTGGAAGACATGGTGCAGCTAGAAGAAGCTGTAGATGACATTGTCTTGTTTGCCAAAGCCACGGATCGAACGCTGGAACAACAGCGACAAATGCTAACTCAACTGCGAGATCAGCTCATGTGGGCTAGGATGTTGCCGCTTGGGGAAGTGTTGAACCGTTTTCCTCGTATGTTGCGCGATTTCTCGACCACATACCACAAACCCGTCAACTTGAAACTGATCGGAACCGGGGTATTGGTGGACAAAGCTGTCTTAGAAAAACTCTACGATCCCCTGCTTCACTTACTGCGAAATGCATTCGATCATGGGATTGAACCGCCAGCAATCAGGCGGGCGAACGGAAAATCCGAGCAGGGACAAATCGAGATTCGGGCTTACTATCAAGGCAGTCAAACCGTGATTGAAGTGAGGGACGATGGGCAAGGGTTGAATCTCGAACGGATTGGGCGTCGAGCGCTGGATATGGGATTGGTTTCAGTCGAACAACTGGCGACAATTTCTAACAGCCGTTTGTTTGAAGTCATTTTTGAGCCAGGATTTTCCACTGCCTCTCAGGTGAGCGAACTGTCGGGACGAGGAGTTGGCTTGGATGTGGTTCGCGCCCAAATGCGATCGCTCAAAGGCACCATTACTGTCACCTCTTCGCCAGGAGTTGGTACCACCTTCACCCTCCGTTTGCCCTTAACGCTAACGATCGCGAAATTACTCGTCTGCTTCAATGGCTCTACCGCGTTGGCGCTCCCCTCTGACAGTATTGAAGAAATTATTATTCCCAAAGCCGAACAAGTTAAATACTCGGCGACACAGCGATTTTTACACTGGCGGGGACAAATCGTGCCAGCGTATCGACTGGTCGATCTGTTGGAGTATAACTGTCCACTGCCGGATACCTCTCCCAGCAAAGTCCTGCACTCAGTGCCGTCTCCCAAGGAGTGGGCGTTGCCGATGCTGGTATTTCGCCAGAAGCAGCAATTTGTCGCTGTGGAAATCGATCGCTTGGTGACTGAACAAGAATTGGTCATCAAACCGTTCGGAGATGCGATCGCACCTCCCAGTTTCACTTACGGCTGTACCATCCTAGGAGATGGTAGTTTGGTTCCCGTATTAGATACGGCTGTCCTGCTCGATCGGATTTTGGGACAAGGTACAACCTTATCCCATGTAGAACGAACTATCCCACTGGGTTCGCTGCCTGCCTCAGCTGCTAATGACCATTCATTCCCCACTAAGGCTCCAGTTCGTGTAGCGAAAGCTCCCACGATCTTGGTCGTCGATGACGCAGCTGCCTTGCGG
>DATNPC010000079.1:0-2227 GCA_036703375.1 Allocoleopsis sp. | reverse complement strand
CCAACGACTTGCCAGGACTCTTCGGTTTGGTTGAAGCCAGCTGCCTTGATTTTGTCTTTAGTAAACCTTAAATCGACATTCTCTGCACCTTGTTTAGCTAGAGCAGTTCTTAACGCTGGTAAGTAATCTTGCTCAATAAATTCCGTGAAGGGTTTATCTTCAACGGCTGGTGCTTTCTCTTTCTTGGCTTTTGCTGCTTTGGCGTCGGGTTTACCGTCATCCGCCTTCGCTACAGGCTTTTTGGCTGGCTTGTCCTCTGGCGCTTTTGGCGCAGGCTCTGTTTCAGTCTTATTCTCTTTGTCTATCGCTTGAGCGCCTTTTTGGGCAAGACTCGCTTCTTCAGTCGGCTTGTCTGCGGTAGCATTAGCGTTTATCTCTGGATTTGCCGCGTTCGGGTCGGGTGCATTCGCTGTGGGAAAATCAGAGGATTGCGGTTCATCGCTACTGGGAGCATTCTCTATCGAGGCGGCTGGAGTTCCCGATTCTCCAGCTTGTGGATTAGGAGAAGGAGACGTAACTTCTGCGACTTCTGCCTCTGGGTTAGGACTTTTTTCTTCTGCCATGGCTCAATTACATCCTTAATCTCTATCTTTAGGTGTAGGCGATCGCTTACGTTGGACTTTGTATATTTATCTTCATCTTTACATACGATCGACGCCTGATAAACAACTTATATCGGTTGTTATCAGGCGTGTCATTTTTAGAGGATTAATGACGTTGTTATAGATAAAACAAATGACTTCTATAAATAAATTAGTTGAAAAAATAATCGGTAGAACTTATTCTACTCATTCATTCTCGCTATGAGAAAGAAGAAATAAATTCTACCGATCGCGTTTTAGTTGTACTAACAGACGTGAAGGGAGCAACACGTATTCCAAATGCTTCAACCACCAGCAACGGCTGGCACAATGCTTACTTCATCTCCATCTTGGAGGGATGTCTCTGTCCCTTCGAGAAATCGAATATCTTCGCTATTGACGTAGAAGTTCAAAAAGCGACGTGGCTTACCCTGGTCGTCACAAAGACGATCTTTGATACCAGGACAGCTTTGCTCCAGAGCGTCGAGTAGCTCAGCCACGCTACTGCCACTACATTCAATTGTTGCTTGGTCGTTGGTGAATTTTTGCAGAGCTGTAGGAATTAAAACTTTAACGGTCATGGGAGTTGTGTGTCGAACGTTGAGAGGTAAAAAGTAGTTCAGTGAATGATGAATTAGGAATTATAAATCATGAAATGACCTGAATGTTTTTTAGCATTCATAATTTATAATTTAGCCTTCGCTCTACTCGGAAAGCAATTGGCGATCGCTATACTAAAACTTGTTGCCATTCAAGGCGATCGAGAGTGCGAGAGCGTTCCAACGCACGCTCGAAGCTATCTAGCTTCGGCTCAATGGTTAGGGGTTCACCGATGTAACCCTGAACCGCTTCTTGAGTTTTGAGACCGTTGCCTGTGATGAACGCCACAGTTGTTTCATCCGGATCAATTTTCCCAGCTTCTACCAGTTTCTTCAATACTGCAATTGTCGTACCACCAGCTGTTTCTGTGAAGATACCTTCAGTTTCTGCCAGTAGCTTCATGCCTTCGACAATTTCTGCATCTGTCACGGATTCAATATTGCCACCCGTCTTATTGGCAATTTCCAGGGCATAGATTCCGTCAGCCGGATTACCAATGGCAATCGATTTCGCAATCGTGTTGGGCTTGACTGGGGTGACAAAGTCCCGTTCATCCCGGAAAGCTTGAGCAATGGGCGAGCAACCATCTGCCTGAGCCCCACTGAAGCGAACATGCGTATCGGCGACTAGACCTACTTTAATGAATTCCTGAAATCCCTTATAAATTTTGGTGTACAGAGAACCCGATGCTAGGGGAGCAACAATATGATCGGGCAACTGCCAGCCGAGTTGTTCGGCAACTTCAAATCCTAGAGTTTTTGACCCTTCGGAGTAGTAGGGGCGCAAGTTAATATTGACGAAGCCCCAGCCGTGGGTGTTGGCAACTTCACAGCACAGACGATTGACTTGGTCGTAGTTGCCTTGTACGGCCATGACTGTAGGATTGTAGATCAGCGTGCCAAGAACTTTACCCGCTTCCAAGTCAGCAGGAATGAACACGCAGCAGTCGAGTCCAGCATGAGCTGCGATCGCTGCGGTAGAATTGGCTAAATTGCCGGTACTGGCACAGGATACGGTTGAGAAACCCAGTTCCCGCGCTCTAGTGA
>DATNPC010000078.1:0-6727 GCA_036703375.1 Allocoleopsis sp. | reverse complement strand
CCCTCCATCAACGATGCACTCATGCGAATTTGACCATCCGATTGCAGTACTGAACCCGTACCAGCATTAAAGCGAGGGTCATCTTCCAGCAGTTGGCAACCGCGTATTACAGCATCACGCGCACTAGCACCTGCCAACAATAAGGAGTAAACTTCTTCAATAATTCTGTAGAGCGAGCGGCGCACGACCTCCGCTCCTCCTTTACCTTTAAGAGAACTACCGGCACCGCCGTGAATAATGAGTTTGGGTTGTACCTGATTGACTGCCATACTGTTTCAATAAGTCTTGCGGATAAAGATTTTAGCTCGTAACATTACGCAATGATGTTTCCCCTCTTGACATAAGGGACAAGAGGGGGATAAAAATTATTTCCCAATCGGGACGTATCTTGGGACAGTATCAATACTGAGACGACAGCACAAATTCTACAAATAAGTTGTTGAATACCCCCATCGATCGTCTCGATCGCTCGATGTCGATCGATAGCTTTTAAGAGCCACCCTATCATGAATCGGCTGCCAACATTCATAGTGACCAGCGAACGCTGAACCTACGGCTGGGTCGTGCAAGGGATTTAAGAACGCCCACCAAGAGCGAACCTCTGACCAACTGTTCACTGGTCACTGGTCACTGAACACTGCTGAGATTTTCGCCTGCGGCAGCGTTCGGAGCAGTACTTTACTTCATCCCAACAGTCTGCCCATTTTTTCCGCCAAGCGAACGGGCGGTTACAGACCGGACACAGTTTCGTGGGCAAGTCAGATTTCGAGCGCTGGCGTGCCATGCTAAGTTGACAATCGGTGATCGATCTAATTGTAAAGAATTATTAAGGATTTGAGTAGGCGAATGCCCGGACAATTTAAGTCCGGACAAGTAGTAGTCAGGGCAGTAAGGCGTGAAATGACGTTAGCGAGAGTAAAAATTATCTTGGTCGAGCCAGCAGGGCCGTTGAATGTGGGATCTGTGGCGCGTGTCATGAAGAATATGGGATTGCGTGCGTTAGTCCTAGTCAATCCGCAGTGCGATCCCCTAGGGGTAGAAGCGCGGCAGATGGCAGTCCATGGCGTAGACGTGTTGGAAGCCGCCGAGCAGGTGGCAACGTTGCCGGAAGCGTTGACGGGATGCCAACGCGCGATCGCAACTACAGCCCGGACTCGCACCCTTTCCACACCACTAGAACCTCCACGGCTAGCACTGCCTTGGTTACTAGAAGACGGAATCACATCTGCCTTGATTTTTGGCCCAGAAGACCGGGGACTGAGTAATCTCGAACTCAATTACGCTCAGCGCTTTGTGTGTATACCGTCTAGCCCAGAGTATCCGTCTCTGAATCTGGCTCAGTCTGTTGCCGTTTGCTGTTATGAACTGTACCAGAGTAGTCAGCTGCAACAGGCTTCCTCTGTCAGCGCTGAGCTAACTCCAGTTCCGAGTCAAAGCGTACCCCCTACTCCCCCAGCGGGTGAAGCCGTCTCTCTCGATGTCTTAGAGGGTTACTATCAACACCTAGAAGCTGTGTTGTTAAAAATCGGTTATCTTTATCCCCATACTGCCTCAGCCCGGATGGAAAAGTTCCGTCGCTTTTTTAACCGGGCTAGTCCGACGGCAGAAGAAGTTGCTATGCTCAGAGGAATTCTCCGTCAGATGGAATGGGCGATCGCATCTCAGCCAAAATCGGGCGACGATGATAGCTCAAAGCAAAACGAGTTTTAAAATAGCTTTGCGTTGACTCATCAGCAGTCTACAAAGACGTTAGTTGTGTTGGAGGTGTAACGGTGGCAGCGTCTATGGATAACAGGCGTCAGCCTGAGAATCCTGAATTCAAACAACAAGAGCAGCAAGACCTCTTGCGCCCAAATCCGCGTCGAGTTCGTCAACCGCAGTCCGCAGGCGCGGAGGTCGTGCGCCCAGTGTCACCGCTACCCGAATACACGCGACGGCGAGTCCGGTTACGTTTTCCCAATCACCATCTCACCGAGCAACTCCCTCAAACCGATCGCCCCAAGAACCGAGTTATTCGCGATCGCATTACGCCTCCATCCGGACCTGACCCTCGCCAGTCATCGGGCGCAAACTTGAATCCACCAGCGCCTCCAGACGAAATAGCCCGATCGAGGCCGCGTTTGCGGAGCATGCGGATCGCGCAAATGTCTGCTGCACCCATGCCGACACGCACTAGACCCATGCCGATTAGACAACTCATCTCCCAAAAAATCGGCTTGCCGTCGGACAACGTACCCTCTCCTCATCTGCGACAACGGCGACTGAATCTGGAAAGGAGCAATCAGCAACCAACACTTAGGGCAGTTCCTGGGGTAGCGATACCTCAAGACTCTCAGACGAGTCGCGGACGGAAAAGACGCCCGACCACTCAAGTGCCGCTGCCAGAACTCATTAAGCCTCAGGGCGATACTGCTTCTAGCCGCCAACAGCCTCGTCCACGACTGGCGACACCAGCCGCTGTAACTCCCCCATCAGGAAACACCAAGCGTGCAAGACGCGATCGCGCAGAGCGTAGCACCAGAGGCAATAACTCCAAAGGAACAACACGAAGCGATTACGCGTTCGCGCAGCGTCTCGAAGAGAAGCGCAGCGCCAAAAGCGATCGCTCTTCTGCTGGTTCTGGTGTCCAATCGGCTCCCAGTCAGAAAAATCGAAAACCTCAGCGGCAGCAAAAACGCCTGAAAAGTCCGTTGGTCTACCTAATTCGGCTGCTGATTTTGGGCATTGGGATCGGTTCCATCGTCGGGACGCTCTTGTCTGTCTTGAACCCAGCCACCCAAGCCTCGGTGAAAGTCGAGGAGACTGCCAAAACTGAGGTGCAGGAAAGCCCTAACCAACGTAGCATGGCAACCCTGCGCTTAGGTCAGGAAATGGTGCCGTTGAAAAGTCAAATTCAGACTTTAGCGACGCAAAACCCAAACTTACAACCTGGAGTGTTTGTCCTCGATCTCAATACAGGTGCTTACCTCGACTGGAATAGCCAAACCAGCTTCGCGTCTGCCAGCACGATTAAGCTGCCAGTATTGGTAGCTTTCTTTCAAGATGTTGAAGCGGGCAAGATTCGCTTAGATGAAACTCTAACGCTGAAACCAGAAATGATTGCCACGGGTTCGGGTGATTTGCAATACAAGCCACCAGGAACGCAGTTATCCGCGCTGGCAGCGGTCTCAAAAATGATCCAAATTAGTGACAATACAGCCACGAATATGCTCGTTGCGCGACTTGGTGGCAAAGAGGTGCTCAATCAACGGTTTCGTTCGTGGGGCTTGAGTACAACAACCCTGAATAATCCCCTACCAGATATCGAAGGGACTAACGTAACCAGTCCCAAAGAACTGGCAACGCTACTAGCGATGATCGATCGAGGGCAGTTGGTATCGAAGCAATCGCACGATCTCATGCTGGACATCATGCGAAAAACAGAAATCAACAATCTACTCCCCCAAGGATTGGGGGAGGGAGCAACTATTGCCCATAAAACTGGCAACATTGGCTCCATACTGGCTGATGCTGGCTTAGTAGAGATGCCCACCGGCAAACGTTACATCATCGCTGTCATCGTCAAACGCCCGTTTAATGACACCAGCGCCCAAGAGTTAATCCGCCAAATTTCTCACACTGCCTACGATTACTTGAACCAACCCCAAGCCAGCCCCAGCACAACCTCGCTGCCGAGCGAAAATCCGGTTCCGGTGAATCGAGCGATCGCGTCTGAAGGCTTGCCCAACCAACGCCCATCCGGCAATCCATTCCAGTAACCTTTCAGGCAGGCGCTAGGAGCAAGAAGCGATCGCACCCATCGCTTCACCGATCAACCTAGATGAAATCACTGTTTCAAGTTGCCAACTCAACGGATGCCAATTGGTCAAGGGACTGCCAGATTTTTTGTAACAGCTCATCCAAGCCAATTTGAGCAACGGCTGAAATCTGGAAAACGGGGACTTGAGCGAGCTGACTCAACTGTGCCGCAATCGCATCAGCCGTTTCTGGATCGATCGCATCTACCTTATTGAGCGCGAGGATTTGAGGGCGCTGTGCTAATCCTCGACCATAAGCGTGTAACTCCTGTTGAATGGTGTGATAGTTTGCGATCGGGTCGGACGCCGTGCCATCAATCAGGTGCAGCAACAAGCGAGTCCGTTCGATATGGCGCAGAAAGTCATGTCCCAATCCTGTCCCCAGATGCGCCCCCTCAATCAGTCCCGGAATATCCGCAAACACCGTACCGTCACCACTGGGCTTGCGTACTACACCTAGATTCGGCACCAAAGTGGTAAAGGGATAATCGGCAATTTTCGGTCGTGCTGCTGAGAGGGACGAAATCAAAGTAGATTTACCGGCATTAGGTAAACCAATAATTCCCACTTCGGCGAGTAGCTTCAACTCCAAGCGTATGCTTCGGTGTTCTCCAGGTAATCCGGCCAAGGCATAATCTGGAGCTCGATTGCGATTGCTTAAAAAGTGCTTGTTCCCCAAGCCTCCCTTGCCACCTTTTGCCGCACACAGCGTTTGTCCGGGTTGCACCAAATCACCTAATATTTCGTCCGTCTCCACATCATAGACAACGGTACCGCAGGGAACTTGAATCATGCGATCGCGTCCATCCGCTCCAGTGCGATTATTCGGCCCTCCCCGTCCGCCGTCCTCCGCTTTAAATTGGTGAGCGTACTTGAAATCTAGCAACGTTTGCAGGTCTTGTACCGCTTCTAAGATGACATCGCCACCACGGCCTCCATTGCCGCCTGCGGGGCCTCCCGCAGGCACATACTTCTCTCGCCGAAACGCGACAATTCCATCGCCGCCCTTTCCGGCTTGCACCTCAATTTCTGCTTGATCGATAAATTGCATAGTCCTGTTGTTTGTTGTTTGTTGTCTGTTGTTTGAACACAATACCGAACAACCAACAACCAATCGCTGGCTGATTGCTACTCAACAATACTTCGAGACATCCTCACCTACCTCATCCGCCAGATAGGACAAAGCTCTAAAGCGTAAGCCGACTAATTGCTCGTAGAGGGGATTCAGTTTACACATCGGCGGGATGTGAACGATTTTGTGACCGAATAGCATGACATCCCGTTCAAACGGACACTGGGCAGGAATCATTTTACAAATAAATCGTGCTACCCGTGGATCGTGAACTTCCATGCCATCCAACCAGTCTCGTACCGGATGTAGGACATCGGAATGGGGATGAGGTGATGTACCCGGTTTCTGAGCTTTTTCGACAGCAGGGTCAGGTTGCGCGATGGTCTCGCCGTGGTAGAGTGTATGCCGTAATGACTCCAGTGCCTCCACCTTCAGTCCTAGCGCCTCAGCAAACTGGTGGAGAACATCTGCTTCTGAAAGGGAGTAAACGCCATCGGCTAAAGCCACCATTACTGCTGTTCTTAAGAAGTTCTCAGCTACTATCTCGTTTTTACCCAACGCGGCAGCGAGTTCCTCAGGAGAAATGGGTGCCTCAATTGATGACAACTCCGTTGCAGGTGCTAGTTCGCTCTTTGTCAGTTGAGTCAGTATCTCTTGCTCTTCGGGGTCAAAATGACCGTCCGCCCAAGCAATGGTGAATAAACCCCGTAACCAAGCAGTAATTTGCTCTTCGGTGTAGGGAGATTGGATAGCACTCGTCATAAGTACCGAAAATAGACCTACGGACGCTATTGTATTCTGTAAACCCAGCTTAGTCCCGAATCGCTGTACACCATAAGCCCAAAGCATCGGATTACTGTGCTTTGCTTACCGATGGGAATTAATACAGCTTAGCGATCGCCAATTAACGGTATGACTGAAATTAGATTAAGCGGAATCTATATTTACCCCATTAAATCAACTGGTGGGATTCCCTTGAAAACAGCTCAGGTTGAGCAGCGTGGCTTTCAATACGACCGACGCTGGATGCTGGTGGATGACAGCGGCAAGTTTCTAACACAACGTCAATGGCCGCGCATGGCTTTAATTACTGTGGAGATAGTAGGAGAGCAGTTAGTCGTCAATGCTCCGAATCGAGAAAGCATTTTCATCCCCTTGCACTGGGAAAGTAGCGATCGCATTTCTGTGCAAGTTTGGCGAGATGTTTGTGAAGCCGTTCCTCTAGAAGACAAGGTCAATCGATGGTTCAGCGACTTTCTCGAACTGTCCTGTCAATTAGTTTACATGGACGAGAGTACGTTTCGACCTGTGAATCCTAGTTACGCGACTAACAACGAGCAAGTCAGTTTTGCTGATGGCTTTCCCTTTTTACTGATTTCTGAGGCATCGCTCCAAGACTTAAACCAACGCTTGGACGAACCCGTACCCATGAATCGATTTCGACCGAATCTAGTCGTGTCTGGCTGTGAGGCATTCGCTGAAGATAATTGGCGAGAAATTCGCATTGGTGCGATTTCTTTTCGCGTCGTCAAGCCCTGTTCTAGATGTTCAATTACTACAGTCGAGCAAACCACAGGAATTCGCGGTAAAGAACCATTGCTAACTCTTGCTCAATATCGCCGAAGAAATGGAGAAATCTTTTTCGGACAAAATGCGATTCCGGGAGAACTCGGAACGCTTCAGATTGGGGATGTCGTCAAGATTGAGCAATAACTGTCGCAATACCCACCGTACAATTAATCGAACTTGGATAAAGTACAACTACCATGTAGGGGCAATGTAAGCGTCGCCCCTACCGCTTAATACTTTTTGTTTTCAATTGTCTCGAACTGGCAATAGTCACTACTCCATACACTGG
>DATNPC010000077.1:0-10815 GCA_036703375.1 Allocoleopsis sp. | reverse complement strand
CTAAATTTTCACTTGATAAAAGTTGAATGAATTGTTGTTCTGCTTCGATATAGTTGGAGGATTTTAAAGCAGATGGCCATTCTTTTGATATCCCTGCGATCGTGCGATCGGGACTCAAAGATACTGTCATATTCTGATGCCTGAAATGTTTTTACTTGGATGTAGATCGAGCGCTGACGAGAAGAAGAATATTAAGATTTGTGCATGTCAGCTACTACAACAATAAACAAGTTGCTAAAGCCACTCCTTCCATCTTTAGGCAGAATCCTTTACCTATGCCTTATCCAAGCAGTACCTGAGTTATTCTTCCAGACTCTGAAGCTGGGGTTCCTTTGTCCTAGCGTTACGATACGTAAGTTCTCAATTGTTACGCAATCTCTGTAATATAGAGTTTTCTATAGCGATATAAGGTAAAAAGCTATAAAAAAATCTACCTATGTCTACGTGGGGTAAAGATTTATAAAAAAATTATTACAAAGCTTAGTAGAATAGCCTTATTCAGAGATTAAGTATTTTTGCTCAGTGCCATGATGCCGGATCAATTTCCCTGGCTGACCGCGATTATCCTGCTCCCACTCGTTGCTTCCCTTGCCATCCCCGTGCTGCCTGATAAAGAAGGTAAGTACGTGCGCTGGTATGCCCTGGGCGTAGGTATCGCGGACTTTGTCTTGATGTGCTACGTCTTTTGGAAGCATTTCGATGCGAGCAGTGCAACATTTCAACTCGTGGAACAGTACGCCTGGGTGCCTCAGTTAGGTCTGAACTGGGCAGTTTCGGTTGATGGTTTGTCCGTCCCACTGGTGCTGCTGGCCGGACTGGTGACGACACTGGCGATTTTTGCAGCGTGGCAAGTTGATTTCAAGCCTCGCCTCTTCTATTTTCTGATGCTGGTGCTGTATGCCGCACAGATAGGGGTCTTCGTCGCGCAAGATGTGCTGCTGCTGTTCATTATGTGGGAACTGGAACTGGTTCCCGTCTACCTACTCGTCTCGATTTGGGGCGGGAAAAAACGGCGCTACGCCGCAACAAAATTCTTACTGTACACCGCAGCAGCCTCTATCTTTATTCTGGTAGCAGCGCTGGGAATGGCCTTCTACGGCGACCATATTACGTTTGATATGGTGGAACTCGGCATGAAGGACTACCCACTGGCTCTAGAGCTACCCCTGTATGCAGGATTGTTAATTGCCTTTGGTGTCAAGCTGGCTATTTTCCCCTTGCACACCTGGCTACCTGACGCACACGGCGAGGCGTCCGCACCTGTATCGATGATTTTGGCAGGCGTGCTGCTGAAGATGGGTGGATACGGATTAATTCGCCTGAATTTAGAGCTTCTGCCCGATGCCCACGTTTACTTTGCTCCGATTCTAGCGATTCTGGGCGTTGTTAATATTATCTACGGCGCTTTTGCCTCGTTTGGTCAAACCAACATGAAGCGTCGCCTTGCGTATTCGTCGGTTTCTCACATGGGCTTTGTCCTGCTGGGAATTGCCTCCTTTACCGATGTGGGAATCAGCGGTGCGTTGTTGCAGATGCTTTCGCACGGTTTGATTGCAGCAGTGCTGTTCTTCTTGGCAGGCGTGACGTATGACCGCACTCACACTCTTTGGATGGACGAGATGGGTGGTATTGGTCAGGTGATGCCGAAGGTGTTTGCTCTGTTCACGGCAAGTGCAATGGCATCACTTGCTCTACCTGGCATGAGCGGCTTTATCAGCGAACTTTCAGTCTTTGTGGGTGTAACCACCAGCGATATCTACAGCTCGACATTCCGCACTGTAACTGTTTTCTTGGCCGCCGTAGGAGTCATTTTGACACCCATCTATCTGCTTTCCATGCTGCGACAGGTATTTTATAACAGCGGTGCAGCACCAACCTGCGACCTGAACGATACAGGATTGAACAACCAGAACGCTCAAGAAGCGGTTTGCTTCGGGACAAACTGTATCCTGCCTGCCAATGCTCGCTACAGCGATGCTAGTCCGCGTGAAGTGTTTATTGGAGTCTGTTTTCTGATGCTGATTGTCGGTATTGGGTTCTATCCCAAGCTGGCGACGCAAATGTACGACGTGAAGACAGTTGCCGTGAACGCTCAGGTTCGCCAGTCGTACACTCAAATCGCGAAAACGAACCCGCAAATCTATGCTACAGGATTCTTAGTTCCTCAAATTTCTGAAACTGAAGTAGTTCCCGTATTGGGAATTGTTAAGTAGCCCCATCGACATATTCTCTCTAGAATTTAGCGATCGCTCTTTGCTTGAGTGATCGCTTTTTTAGCTTAAATCGCAAGTCATTCTTATGATGGGTGTCTTAACAGTCCTATTGTTTGAATACTAAAAGAGTAAGAAAGATTCGGCGAAGGAATGAGTTGGATGAGCGTGACACCACAACTGGGACTAGTTTGCATTACCGCATCTAAGGCTGTGCGCTATAAAACCGTCACGCGCAAACGCTTGTTACAGTTTCCGGAATCTAAGCAAGAGGATATCCTGCGAATTTTGTACGCGGAAAATTTGCAACGCTTGAACCAAGCTATTGATTTTTGTCTGGATAATCAGATACGACTTTATCGAATTACCTCTAATCTTTTTCCCTTTGCTGATACCCAATTAGGGGAAAAGGTACTGAATAACCTGAATGAAGAACTCTTGGAAACAGGAGTGCGTGTAACGACAGCCGGTATTCGTTTAGTCGTACATCCCGATCAATTTGTGGTTCTCAGCTCGATCAATCCAGACGTCGTTGCGAATAGTATTAAAATACTCAAGATGCACGCGATGATTCTCGATAAGCTCAGACAACCGCGCTCGCCTTGGGCAATGATGGAAATTCACGGGGGAAAAAGCGATCGCTCGGAGCAATTAGTTGAAGTCATCACCAACCTACCAGAAGCCATTCGCTCTCGACTAGCACTCGAAAACGACGAATACGCCTACAGTGCCGAGGAAATTTTAGCGGTTTGTCGTCAAGCGGGTGTACCAATGGTTTTGGACGCTCATCATCACGTCATTCACGAAGGTTTAGATAGTTACGACGATCCTAGTGTTGCCCAAATGCTAGCAGCAGCACGTACTACTTGGCCCGACCCAGAATGGCAGTTGGTGCATATTTCTAATGGACGGGCAGCATTTCGCGATCGCAACCATAGCGACTTGATTACCGCGATGCCAAGTTCCTATCGCAATGCACCTTGGATTGAGGTGGAAGCGAAACTCAAGGAAGAAGCGATCGCAAAATTGCGACAAGAGTGGTTGCCCACCCTGGCCCCAGCACTGGCTCGATGAACGCATTCCGCCTCGCGTTCATGGTCTATGCCGGTAAAATCCCCAGCAATGGCTTATCAAAAGCCCAAATCTACAGCTACGCGATGAGCGCAAGCAAACCCTGAAAACGCGACGGCATTTAATCCCTGTCCTGGAAACGTACTATCCCCCACACAGTAAAGCCCTGGAATAGACGTGCGGTTAAATGGCATCCCCAGCAACCCCATTAACTTGCGCCGGGGAATTGGCCCATACGTTCCATCCTCGCGCCCCAAAAATCGCTGATGGCTGCGTGCTGTTCCCACTTCCATATAATCCAGTCCTGCATCTAAACCGGGAAAAATCTTTTCTAAGCGATCGATAATCCGCCATGCCGCTTCTTCCTTCTTCTGTTCATACTCATTTGCAGAAAGACCTTGCCAATCGTCAATCCAACTCGGCGTAAAGGTATGAACAATGTGGTACCCAGTAGGGGCTAAATCGGGGTCGAGCAGCGTCGGGATCGATACAAACACCGTCCCTTCCGCTTCTTCCATCTTGTCCCAATCCTCCAGCAGGATATGGTGACACTCCGTACCCGGTGGCAAGACGTTTGCCTCTACACCCAAGTGCAAACTCAAGAAACTCGGCGACTTCTGGTACCGTTGACGCCATTTCTGCTCTGCTACGGGCATCTCCTGGGCAGGGAGTAATTTCTCGAAAGTATCCCAGCGTGTCGCATTAGACACAATGCGTTTGGCTCGATAGTCTTGACCTGTAGCTAACCGGACACCTACCGCTTTGCCATTTTCAATCAGGATTTTCGTCACTCTGGCTTTATACTCGATTCGTCCCCCAGCTTTCTCCAATCCCTCCACCAGTTTTTGCGCGATTTGACCCACTCCGCCCTTCGGGTAATTGATGCCGCCATAATGGCGATCGGAGAAAACCATCCCTGCATTAATCATGGGCGTCTGGTCAGCAGGCACCACTGACCAGCAGTAGCACTCCATATCAATAAACTTCAATAGCTGGGGATCGCTAATGTACTTACGAGCAATGTCACCCGCATTCTGCGGTAGATACTTGACTAATCCCAAACAGGCAAAGGGATGCTGGAAAAACACTCGCGTTAAATAACGGGGTTCTTCCAAGGAAAGTAGCTCCATCGCGTTCAGGCAGTTAAAGACTTTCCAGCATTCGTCATAAAACTGGCGAATTCCTTGCTGCTCGTGCGGGAAGCTTGCTGTCAGCTCTTGCAAGAATTTCTCATAATTCTTATGAACTTTGAGTTCTAAATTAGCAGGCAGGTGATAGTGAATTTGTACTGGGTCAGGAATTGTCTCTAAGCTGACGTTTACGGCATCGAGTGCTCTTGTCAGCAGGTTGGTTGTTCCCTGAGAGCCAAACCCAAAAATCATCGATGCGCCGACATCAAATCGGTACCCTTCTCGCTCGAAGTAACCAGCACTGCCACCGGGAATGATGTAGCGTTCTAGGACCAGAACTCTTGCTCCCTTCGCTGCTAGCTGAGTTGCGGTGACTAGTCCCCCAATGCCCGAACCAATGACGATAACATCAAAAACGGATGTGTCCCTAGAGGAATTGGCTTGACGGTTTTGCGATCGCACTGAGAAAGTAGCAGGCATGGAATTAGCAGTTTTCAAGGAATTACTCAACGGATCTGAGTGTACCGCAGCTCAGTTTATACCCGTGCCGAGTATAGCTATCGATTAACTCGGTTAAACAGCCAAAGTGAAGCCGCAATCCCGACGAAATGAGCGGCAATAATATTGGTGTTTGCCTGTACAACGAACAAATCGACTGGCTGGACGTACCGGGTGGGGTCAAACCCTGTTACGATCCCTTGGGGTTGAGACAAAGACTTAGCCAGGATGCTGCCGACGATCGCTTGCGCTCCCAAAATGGTCAATAGCATTCCCACCAAATTTACAATCAATCCTAGCCGGATTATTTTTAGGGTGTCTGCTTTACTCGGTCGTCCAGTGGCACTCGACGCTTGCAACTCTCTGGCAATGAGAATGTAGCGAAATGCAAAATATGCCCCTCCCCCCAAAGTGGCCAGTCCACAAATGGCGAAGAAAATGCCGAATCCAGTTCCCTGATTCCCAGCCTGGTTAGCTTGGCGACCCACACTACTACTGAAAGCTGCAAAGACCAAAACTAGGGCTGAGATGACACCTAGAACAGCCTGGAGCCAAAAGGAAACATTGCCTATCGTGCGAAGTGTCAGGACGATTCGCTGGAGGGCTGGAGGAAGTGAAGATGTCTCAGGCTTTTCTGGGTTTGGGAAGAGTGGCATATGCTCAATAACCTATCTCTACTCATTATTCTCGCTAAAAGCGCGAGAATTTGACGACCCTTTGAGAAGACAGACATCTTTCAAATAGAGTAGGAATCGGAGCAGGAGCGATCGCCACTTTTCCCCTAAGCTTGAAATTTATTCAAATTTGTCTTAGTTATACTCATGAATTATTTAAGAATTGATAAGCTTTACTTGACTTTGTTGCTGAACTTATCTAATTGAAATAAGATTCACAAAAGGTAATACACGCCATACGCTGGTATTACAACTGGAGAGGTCTAACAGCATGGAAGCAATGAGCTGGCGCTTTCCTTCCTTTTGCTTGAGTTGCCCTCAAAGTTAAAGGTACTAGCTATGTATGCCTGGATCGCTTCCAGTTCATCCGTCTCTCAGACGACCAGTGAGTTGGAGAAGAGAGTGCAGGCTGGCGTTAAGTGGTAGTGCTGTTGTGATACATCACGATGGCTCATTGAAAGGTGCATTAGGCGAGTAGCTATTCTTCAACAAACTCAAGTCTGAGGGGATAGTGTTGTTTTTGTAGCGAGACACAATCCAATTGATTGTTAAAAGTCGAAATTATCGACTTGCTAGTGAGGGACTAGATTTTATTCCTACTTGCGATTTATCTCGTGCAATCGTTAAAAGCTGACAGCTTACAGGAAGTTGGCTCAAGCGGCTCTATAGAACCGCTATAAAACTACAGCCAGCTATTTTTCTCCAAAACGTGGAAAATATCGAGAACTTTTGATTGAAGCGGCTCGTCTTCTCTAAAGGGTATAGACCCAGGCAGCAACGCCAGCTCCTCCTGCTGCTTCCTATTTTCTTCGTAGCCCGATGAAGGGGAAAAAGAACGATGGAGCTTTCAAGAGTGACTTTAAGGCAACATTTATCCTACGGAATCTGTGCTATCGCTTTAGTCTGTAGTTTGTCCTTGTATAAAAGTACTGTCGCGGCTAATCCACTATCTGCGGCTCAAAAGCACTGGCAAGCGATCGCATCGGAGAACCCAGAACTTTTAGCGATGCGATATAGTGATGATGCTGTTCTAGAGCGCTCTTATGGCGCTTTGGATGTAGACGAAGTTTACAAGGGTCACTCTATCTACTCAGCTTGGCAGAGATTCTTCGAGCAGTACCAAATTAGGGACTTTAAGGTTGTAGAACAACAGCAGCGCGATCGCGCTGTAGAAGCTCAAATTCAAATTACTGCTCAGTCTAGCCGAGGCCCAATTGTGGTTTTGTCGATGTCTTATCAGGTGCAATTTGACCGGACTGGCAAGATCGTGAAGGAAGTTTGGCAGGCGAACCCGGAACTAAGCGTATGACTCCTGCGTGGTGCTATTGAGAGCTGATTGGTATGACACTGGTATGACAAGCGATCGCGTTCTCCTGGTAGAAATACTCGCTGCTGTAACAACAGTGATGCTTTATCACAGCGGTAACTAAATACCAATCGTGAAATATCTTTACAAGCTCTTCACCACATCTTTACAACGACTCCTCGCTTGTATGAAAGCTTACTCCGAAGCCTGTAATCCTTGCAAGTGAATGCAGGACGCGACTTAATCATCTCGCACCTTGCCATCAAAACTGCTCTACCGCAACGGGCAACTTATCCGAGCTGAGTTTAATATAAGAACGGCAAAACCAAAGAATGCGGAATATACCTCCACAAGTCAGTAGAAAAGATCAATGCTTTTACCTTAATGTGGCAAGTAGGTTTTCAAGGCAGGGGAACATCTACTTGGTTGAGCCACCTTGAGAGCTGCACTTATGCTGTTCTCAAGGAACATTCAGCGACTTCGCTAAAATTGATCGAGATAATTCAGCTGGGCTGCATCTAACGCCACACATCTAACGAGCGACTTAAACGTCCGTTTAGGCTTTGCTATGAAGCATGAGGACGATTAACCGGCTGAGGTTGCTTTTTAACAGACATGCACTTGCGTGTGAGTTTTCAGGGGTGTCGAAGCCATCGTTAGTTTCAAGAAAACTCTCCCATTCAAATCCGGTTGCCTGGGATATTCAGCGAGCTATGCAGATGAATTTTGAGGATATTTATCAGTTTTTCCGAGACCCTCCACCAAACTATCTCAACAAGGAATTAGCCGTATGTTAT
Source organism: Allocoleopsis sp. (assembly GCA_036703375.1). Taxonomy (GTDB): domain Bacteria; phylum Cyanobacteriota; class Cyanobacteriia; order Cyanobacteriales; family Coleofasciculaceae; genus DATNPC01. Next base: position 3,129 of record DATNPC010000077.1, on the reverse strand, counting down.
GTTTTGTCCGTCTTGTTGCAAGGAGAATCCTATGGTACACAACTGATTCAACAACTGGAACAAGATTATCCAACCTATCGGCTCTCTGATACAGTCCTCTATAGCGCGCTCAAGTTTCTTGAAGATTCTGGGGCAATCTCAGGGTACTGGAAAAAAGTGGAGGGACGAGGACGACCCCGCAGAATGTATCAAATCCGCACTGAGTGGCGGGAAAAAGCTCTAGAATTTGCCAGTTTTTGGCGGGTCTATATGAATCAGGGCAAAAAGGCGTGTAACAGCTACTAGGGGTTACTAGGGATTCGAGCGAGGAAAAGCCAGATAGTGGGCAGCAAGCGGGATTTTTAAGGGAGCAAGCAACAAGGCCAACCTAGCCGCTGCCTCAGATAGCTTTTCCAGAAGGATGTTTCTGTGTCGTTGATTAAAGCACGATGATTAATCATCGAGCACGAGTATTCATGAAAGTGAGCTTCTCGCACAACTCACAAGTCTTGACTAAGGACGAGTGAGAAAAATCACTCTGCCCAACAGCAAGTACGTCACAAATTGTAAAGTAGGAGCATAGGTCACATGTCTTAATCGATACGCCCTGTGGATACAACTATTCTTTCTTCTACTTTCCTGCTCACACTGTTGTTAGCAGTAGGGCTGTTTTTCTTCATTCGAGCTTCTGTAAAAGACCGCACTCAACAGGTGCAGTTGATTACCTCTGAACCAGAAGCATCGCTTTTAGCTCGGTTGCAGAACTATTTTGAGCAAAGAGCTTACCGAGTAGCAGCTGTTGATGCGGCAACCCATCAAGTAACCTTCCAAGGCTTCGTTCGACCCAGTTGGTTTCTGGCAATCTTTTTGACTGTATTAGCTGCCTGTGGCATCTTGTGCTTGTCGTTGGTACTCTCATTTTTGTACCCGAAGTTTGCCAGCATTTTTTCCGGACTAGTTCTGCTCGCACCGGCAGCAGGAGTTTTTTATTGGAAAAAAGCCGGTCGAAGCGAGCAGGTTGCCCTAAAAGTGGAAGCCATAGCCACTCCAGACGTTGGTACGCAAAGCCTCATTACCATTACTGCTCATCGAGATGAACTCATCGAGTTGCAACAAGCTTTACAACTGAAAGCTTCAACTTGAGCCTCTACATTGAACTAACGATCGACTCTCCCCAGTCAACCGCTTAACCTGTATATTGAAGCGACAGCGTTGAGAGTAGAGAGCGAGGGTAAAGTTATGCTGAAGCCTTACCCTCTTGCTCAAGGAGTATATATCGCAAGTTAAATGCAAAAACGCTGAGGAAGTCGCTACATCTATCGCTCAAAGTTAACCCTACTCAACAACCAATAGTTTGAGTAGGGCTATCAAAAGCGCTTGTCACCCAGATTTCTGGTGATCTATTAGCGACTAGACGCCGCAACAGCAGCTTTTTCTACATCGGAGTCGAGTATCCGTAAACTAGGAAACAGAAAATGATTCTCTTCAACATATTGAGCACCAAATAGTCCTTTTTCTGCCCAGAAGTAACGGTCTGTCGTATGTTCGTTTCGCTTCACCAGCAGCAATGCGGGTGGAACTATTCCTGCGGCTTGAATATATTTTCGTGCTGCTGTTACCGGTTTATCTTCACCGCTTTCGAGATTATACTGAGGCACATGCTCCAGAATCTTGCGCCCTTCCTGGCGGCGGCGACTTTTGCGCTTACGTCTTCTTGCCAACCTCTTTACCTCCTCTTTTTGCTGACAGTTGTAATGATAGTTACAAAAGCCGTCGAAAGTATATCCGCTTGAGTTCAAAATATCAATCTCTCTTTACGGATCGATACAATTAATACAATTTATCTAAAAGCTTGAATAGCAAGGTAGATAACGCCTACGAGGGGTATGGAGTCCGAAATTGTAACAAATTTTTTATAATAATCTTAATAAAATGTAATGTTATTCTCAGTTTTCGCACGCAAAAGTCATATTTTGCGGGATGCAAAAGAGAGAATATTGACTGCTCACTGACCACTGTTCACTGGTCACTGGTCACTGTTCACTGTTCACTGTTCATGGTGGCAGGACGATAGCCCCAGACCCCCCATATAAGATAGAAAGGGAGCCAGCCGTCGATCGCTAGTCAAAAGCCCTGTCACACCCATTAGTTTCCTGAGTTCATGTTCATTCCTGCTAGTTCAGAATTTGTTGCCCTGTGTCAATCGCAGGTGGCAGTATTAACCCAAGGGCTGGGTGCAGCTAGCGGTGCTGTGTATTTAACGAAAGAACTGAGAGAGGGAGCCGAGGCTAAACTGATTCCGATCGTGGTTTATCCCGAAACCACGCCACTGTGGGAAAACGATCGCACTAAGATTACGCTGCCTGAACTGCCTAGCGAGATTGACACGCTGCCTCGATTATTACAAGCCGCACCGCAACTTCTCCCTCAAGCTTCTGAAAATGACCCAGACGTGGGAGCGCACTCCGCAGATTGGGATGATAATTTTTTGCGACGACAGCGCCAAATCGTTCTGCCCTTAATCCATGAAGGCGTTGTCATGGGGTTACTGGTGACAACGCGTGACGATCGCTCCTGGAATGAGAGAGAACAAGCGACGATTGAACGCATTGCGAGAACGTTAGCGATCGCTTACATGATGGATCAGCGTCGAGCTTGGTTTGAGCAGCAGTTAACTCGCAATCGGTTATTCCAAGCACAACAGCGCGATCGATTGGATGACCTTTTGCATCAATTTCGCAATCCACTAACCGCCTTGCGGACTTTTGGCAAGTTGCTCGTCAGGCGGTTTTTACCTGGAGACAAAAACCAGGAAGTAGCATCGAGTATTGTACGGGAAAGCGATCGCCTGCAAGAGTTGCTCGCTGAGTTTGATGCTTGCCTGGATACCGAAGAACAAGAGCCAACCGCGCTCGCGCTGCCAGCAACAAGCCTTGCAGAACCTGCCTTACCCGCGAATCCCCTACTGCCAAGTCCACCCCTGGCTCTCGAATCGATTGCGATCGCAACTATCTTAGAACCTCTTTTAGTGTCTGCTAGAGCGATCGCGCAAGAACGCCATCTGGAATTACGCGCTCGACTGCCGGTCGAGTTACCACCCGTGCAGGGTAATGCTAAAGCTTTACGGGAGGTGTTGAGCAACCTGATCGA
>DATNPC010000076.1:0-5342 GCA_036703375.1 Allocoleopsis sp. | reverse complement strand
AGGATACGACGCCCTAGCCCTCAACGCTTCTGAACGTTCCCGCGCCCGCTCTTTATTAGAACTCCTCACCGAAGCTCATGCCAACATTCACCAAGGTGTAGACCCCAAATTAGTCGAACAAGAGCGTACACTCCAACAGCAACTCGATGCCCTAGAACAACGCCGAGTACAACTGCTCAACAGTCAATATACAAACAAACAGTTAGACGAAATCCAGCAACAACAAGACTCCCTCAACACTCAGCTTGAGCAAGTCCAACAGCAAATCCGCCAAACCAGTCCCCGCTATGCTGCCCTGAAGTATCCCCAACCCCTCACCCTGCAAAAAATTCAAGACCAGGTACTCGATGACAACACCCTACTATTGGAATACTCTTTAGGCGAAGAACGCAGCTATCTGTGGGCAGTCACCAAAACCAGCATCACCAGCTACGAATTACCCAAACGTGCGGACATCGAAGCCCTAGCCCAAAGTTTCTATCAAAATACAGGAAAACAAAAAGCACCAGAACGAGGAATTGGTGTAACTCCCCGTGAGGATAGCCTGGAAGTCACCACAAAACTCAGCCAAATCCTCTTATCTCCCGTAGCCGGACAGTTAGCAGGGAAACGCTTACTCATCGTCAGCGACGGCGCACTCCAGTATTTACCCTTTGCCGCCTTACCAACACCCGACAGCTTAGGCAAAGACAAAACTCCCGTACCCTTAATTGTCCAACACGAGATCGTCAATTCACCCTCCGCCTCAACCATCGCTATCTTGAGACAAGACACCAACGGACGCCAAAAAGCCCCCAAAACAGTAGCCGTACTCGCCGATCCAGTGTTTAGCGCCAATGATAAACGGGTAGGGGCGATTCATGAATCGCCCCTACAAAGCGCCAACCCTAACGACTTGGACAGCTTAGCGTTAAATCGCTCTGCAATAGAATCCGGTGTCACGTTCCAGCGTTTGCCCTTTACCCGCCAAGAAGGCGATCGCATCCTCTCCCTCGTCCCCAATACCCTAAGTCGATCGGCTTTCGACTTTGCCGCCAATCGTACTACAGCCACCAGCCCCCAACTGAGCCAATATCAAATCGTCCATTTCGCCACTCACGGCATCCTCAACAGCCAAAACCCGGAACTATCAGGAGTCGTCCTCTCATTAGTCGATGAAACAGGCACGCCCCAAAACGGCTTCCTGCGACTCAACGATATCTTTAACCTCAATCTCCCCGCCGAATTAGTCGTCCTCAGCGCCTGCGAAACCGGACTCGGCAAGGAGATTAAAGGAGAAGGATTAGTAGGCTTGACAAGAGGCTTTATGTATGCAGGCTCACCCAGAATCTTGGTCAGTTTGTGGAGCGTGGATGATGCTGGCACATCGGAGTTGATGAGCCGATTTTACAAGAAAATGCTGCAAGAAAACTTAAAGCCAGCCGCCGCTTTGAGAGCCGCACAAATCGAGATGTTGCAGGATGCACGATGGAAAGACCCTTATTACTGGGCGGCTTTTACGCTGCAAGGGGAGTGGCGATAACTGCATAACCTCAAAAGTCCTAGCGATATAGTGAAGCGTTAAAGGCGACGTTGAGGGAATGAGGTGTAGCTTATGGCTGGGGGAATTGAACGGGACGCGATCGCGTTTTGGTTGGGCAAGAGTAGTTTAGCATTTGCGATCGGTATTCTCTTGGTTTCAGAGTCCGTAGCTGCCACACCGACAACATTCTCCCCCCTTTTTCAACTATGCTTTACCCATAAGTCCCAGGATGCTTCGCCCTTCCACGCGATCGCATAATTTCACAGGTTAAGGGGGGCTGGGAGAAATCGTCAACCATTGCCCAACAGCCAGCCGCTACCTCCCAAGACGCAGCCGATGCCCAACGACTATTTCAGCAGGGAATGCAACTCTATCGACAACAAACAGCAGAATCCCTAAGACAGGCAATTGCTAAATGGGAAGAAGCACTCTCCCTTTATCGGGCAGTAGGCGACAAAAAACAGGAAGCCGTCACCCTATCTAATATTGGTGGAGTCTACGACGCCTTAGGAGAGCAGCAAAAAGCCCTCGACTACTACAATCAATCCCTGCCGGTGAGTCGAGCGGTAGGGGACAAGGCACAGGAAGTCCTCACCCTCGGCAATATTGCCATCTTTGAACGTGACAGAGGCAATATCAACGAAGCTCTAACTCAGCTTGAGGCTGCCATCACTATTATTGAAGACCTCCGCACCAAAATTGATAGCCAGCAACTCCGTGCATCTTACTTCGCTACAGTTCAGGGTTATTACCAGTTGAAGATTGACCTGCTGATGCAGTTGCACAAAACCAATCCCTCTAAAGGGTACGACGCTTTAGCACTGCAAACTAGCGAACGCGCTAGAGCACGCTCTCTGTTAGAACTCCTCACCGAAGCTCAAGCTGACATTCGCTCTGGTGCAGACCCTAATTTAGTCGAACAAGAGCGCACCCTGCAACAACAACTCGATGTCCTGCAATATCGCCGCTTCCAGCTCCTAAGCACTCAATATACCAACCAGCAGTTAGCCGAAATCAAGCAACAACAAGACTCCCTCAACACCCAGCTTGAGCAAGTCCAACAGCAAATTCGTCAAACCAGCCCCCGCTATGCAGCCCTCAAGTATCCCCAGCCCCTCACCCTGCAACAGATTCAATCAACAGTACTCGATGATGATACCCTGCTATTGGAATACTCTCTAGGTGAAGAACGCAGCTATCTGTGGGCAGTCACCAAAACCAGCATCACCAGCTACGAACTGCCCAAACGCGCCGACATCGAAGCTGCCGCCCAGAATTTCTACGAACAAACTGGAAAACAAAACCTGCCCGAACGTCGAGGTGTAGGTGCTGTGCCTCGCATTGACATTGCTGAAGTTACCAGCCAACTCAGCCAAATGCTCTTGTCACCCGTAGCGGCACAGTTAGGACAAAAGCGTTTACTTATCGTCAGCGATGGCGCACTCCAGTATTTACCCTTTGCCGCCTTGCCAGCACCAGATACCTTGGGGCAGGGCAAAACTCCCGTACCGCTGATTGTCAAACACGAACTCGTCAATTTACCTTCAGCCTCTACCTTAGCCGTCATCAGACAAGACACAAAGGGGCGTAAACCTGCACCCAAAACAGTAGCCATATTAGCCGATCCCGTGTTTAGCACCAATGATGAGCGAGTCAAAACTCGTATAGCGCAGACTTCCTCGTTACCAAAAGGGGACGGGCAAGATGCCCATTCCACAAGACAGGCTTTGTCCCTACAACCGACAACTTCCAACGAGGTGGATACTTTAGCCTTAACCCGAGCGGCTAAAGAAATCGGTGCCGGTGCGACATTTCAGCGACTCCCCTACACTCGCAAAGAAGCGGAAGGCATCTTGAAGCTCGTTCCCGCCGCCGAAGAAATGCCCGCGTTTGACTTTACGGCTAGTCGCGCCACTGCCACCAATCCCCAACTGAGTCAGTATCGCATCGTGCATTTCGCCACTCACGGCATCCTCAATAGCTTACATCCCGAGTTGTCGGGAGTAGTGCTATCGCTAGTGGATGAACAGGGTACACCTCAAAATGGCTTTCTGCGACTCAATGATATTTTTAACCTCAACCTCCCCGCAGAACTCGTTGTCCTGAGTGCCTGTGAAACTGGGCTGGGACAAGATGTGAAGGGAGAAGGATTGGTTGGTTTAACCAGAGGCTTTATGTATGCAGGTGCGCCACGAGTGCTGGTCAGTTTGTGGAGCGTCGATGATGCAGGCACATCGGAATTGATGAGCCGATTTTACAAGAAGATGTTGCAAGAAAACTTAAAACCAGCTGCCGCATTGAGAGCTGCACAAATCGAGATGTTGCAGGATGCACGATGGCAAGACCCTTATTATTGGGCGGCTTTTACCCTGCAAGGGGAGTGGCGATAGCTGCATTATCTCGAAAGCTTCACATCCGCCAGGGGTTTAAACCCCTGGCTCATAGCTCCAGTCGTCTAAAGACGACTGGAAGATGATTTCAGTCCTTGCAATGGACTTTAGCTATTAGCCTAGAATTATCAGTGAACAGTGGTCAGTAATCAGTGACCAGTTTTTTTACAACAACCCTGATGTAGAGACGCGACATGTTGCGTCTCTACTTATTAGTGTTTGTGTTGCGTTTTAACGGTGGGTTCAATCCCCCGTTAGAAACCTTGGTCACTGCTCACTGCTCACTGTTTTAAGCAAGAAGTCTATTCATCCAATCCAATAAACTCAGTCTTTGGATGTAGGAAGCAATCTCTTTCCAGATAGATCGGTTGAGGTTTTTGCAGGGGATATCTTTGGCTTACAGGACAAGTAACTTTATTCAAGAACGAGTTGAGATTTCAGAAAGCCGAAAATTTGCAGGTTTGCTCAAGCCATCGGTGTCCTGAATGACAAAATGAGTGCTGACAAAAACTTCTATTTAATCAGACTAATCAGATGAAAACAGATAGAACTCATTCCCCAGAGAACACCAATGATGGTGTAGGCAGACTCAATAAACTTTCCTATCGCGATGGTTTGATTCATCAAGGAAATTTAGAGGATATGCTCTTTCCCGTTCAATCCATCGATCGCGCTAAGATACATCCTAAGAAAGGTATGATTGTCGGTGTTGCAATCGCTACTGTCCTTAGCCTCATCGGTGGAGCTACATTCTTCGTCACACAGACTCATCATCCTACCCCATCCTCACAACAGACGGCTCCTGTTACCCGATAGGATTGAGCTGACAAGCACCTAGAAATTAGCGATTTTTAATCAAAGATAGTACCTAAAGTGGCAAGTAGAAACAATAGTTTCATCCTACTTGCCACTTTTGTATTTTATAGTTAGAAGAATAGTTGATTGGCTTGATAGCTGACAAGCACTACATTCGCTACAATCAATATTATTAAGCGATATTAAGTATTTTAGTAGACTCACCAACATAAAGATTTATAACTAATACAACTGCCTTGAATTGTCACCTCTCTAGTGATAGAAACTAAACTTATTTCCCTCGACTGATGAAGAGTTGAGGGGTAAATGAGTCAATAGTAACTATCAGTACTGATAAAAAACACATTTTAGAGTCCAAAGTTTAAGTTTTTCGCTGGGGAGGAAAGTTTAATGGTTGTAGGACGACATAAGAGGGCGGTAGGAGTTTTTTCTCACCGTCGAGATGTAGAAGCAGCCTTAAGGGAACTCAGAGATTCTGGCTTCCCGATGGATAAGGTTTCTGTAATTACGCGAGATGCCGATCGCGAAGATATTGCTGGTGCTGATGTTCGCGATGAACATGGGCGCGATGTCCATGGTAATGTTGCCGATCGCACAAAAGCAGATGAAGGTGC
>DATNPC010000075.1:0-6183 GCA_036703375.1 Allocoleopsis sp. | reverse complement strand
CACCACCAATCCAGCATTCGCTTGGGCAATGTCTGGTGCAATTTGAACACCGGGCGTAACGATGACTGGCAACCCTGCGGCCATGGCTTCGGCTACCGCGATGCCAAAGTTTTCTGAGAATGAGGGCAAAACGAACAGATCTGAGCCTTGGATGAGCAAATCTTTATCTTGGCCGCTGACGAAACCCGCCACAGATGTGCAATCGGCTATGCCAAGGGATGAAATTAAATCGGTGAGGTAGGTGAGGTAGGCTGGCTCTCCCGAACCGGCTAATACGAGGTGAAAGCGATCGCTTGTTGTCGCCAGTTGTGAGAGTGCTTGTAATAACAAATCCGGACGCTTTTTGGGATGGAGGCGAGAGAGGAATAGTACGATTGGCGTGTCGTCTGGGACGTGATAGATCTCGCGCAGCCTTTGCTTGGCTTGAGGTTGAGTAGCTGGCAGATCGACTCCGTAGGGAATGACGAAGGTGGGAGTTGAAATGTGAAAATTCCGCACGTCTTGTGCTTCCTCTGTTGTCGCGCAGTGGATGGCGACAGCTCGATTGAGGTTACGGCGCTCGATAGGGGAGTAGAGTTGCTTTTTCAAGCGTTGATGGTTGAGTGCCCAAGGTGTCAGCATCCCATAAGGAGTCACCAAGTAGGGAATTTTCTGCCATCTCGCGATCGCGGCAGCACAAGTTGGCGCGTAGGAGAATAGATAGTGCGTGTGTACGAGGTCGTAACGACCCAAATTTTGCCAAAGCCAACGAGTTAAATCGGCAGAAAACAGGAATTCTTTGATGGGAAGACTACTTCTAGGCAAAAACCATACGGGAACCTTCTCATACTCAATGCGTTGGTATAGCGGCACATCTAGCAATTCTCGCCCGTTGTCATTGGTTGTCACAATCTCCGTATCGCAGCCTTGGGCGCGTAAGGCTTGGACGACCTCCAGAAGGATTTGAGTTGGACCTCCTTTGACTTTGGCGATTGAAGGAATGACATGAAGTAATTTCATTACAAATTGTTATTAACCTTGCAAAATTTTAGACGTCTTGATTAACTCACAAAGAGTTTGATTAAACCGCTCAACTGAGAACAGCTCGATAATTTTTTGTCGGAGTAATTCAGGCTGATACATCAGAGAGTTGGGATAAGTACCTTGTAAAATCTGAATCAGTGTTTTTGCGATCGCTTCTACATCATCCGGGTCAACCAAGGCTCCGAGTTCGCCTTGACACAGAGCATCAATAGCACCATCTTGGTTCCCCCCTAAGGTAGGTTTTCCACAGGCTAAGGCTTCGAGATAAACAATTCCAAATCCTTCACCTTTACTGGGCATGGCAAAAACATCGCAGAGATTGTAATGATCGCAAAGCTCAGATTCGGGAATAAATCCCGTTAAAGTGACGCACTCTTGTAGCTTCAGCTCGACAATCAACTGTTCAATACGAGGACGGTCATCTCCTTTTCCGACCAGGAGGTAATGAATGTTTGGAATTCGACGGCGAATTTCCGGCAAGGCTTGCAGAATTTGGTCGTATCCTTTGTAGCGATCGCAACTGGATAAACGACACACCGTTAATAGAATTGGCTGTTGGCGTTCCAATCCGTAACGCCTCAATAAATAGTCAGGTTTTGAGGTAATTGCAAAGCGATTGGCATCAAAGGTGACGGGCAAAATTTTGATTTTATCAGAGGAGATGTCCTGCTCCTTAATTAAGCGATCGCGAGTGTAGTGACTGATCGAAATTATTTTATCCGCTGCCTGTAAAGCTTTAATTTTCCATTGATTTTGAACGTCCCAAGCATCTGTACCATAGACCATTATCCAGTAAGGAATCTTCGTCCAGCGGTGAATCCAGAATGCGATCGGGGAAAAATTCAGATGACCGCACAAAATCAACTGAGGTCGCTCCCTCAAGGCTCCCCAAATGAGATTCATTGAAAAATGGATGGTTTGCAAAAAGCGGGGAAAATTGCCACTAAAAAAAAATGATACTCGGTCTAAACCGAACCTTCCTTTAGGTAGATAGCGATCGAGCTTATCGAAAACTGATAAAGACAACCCCAAAAATTCATAATCTATGGCGCGTAAAACATCCTGTAAATAAACCTGGATACCGCCTTTAAATTCAAATAAGTTCGGCACCCAGAGGTGAAAAGAAGTCGGCTTTTCAAGTTTTTGCATGATGCGAGTGAGAGTGATAGATGTACGGAATAATTAGTAATTTGAGTTTTTGTTGAGGTTCAATAGCGAGTTCAAAATTTCAGCAATTCCTGGACTTGACTTGCCAGTTTTTGACGGTATACAGTCCAAGTGCATCGTTCAGCTTTCTGGCGGGCAGCTCGACCCATTTGGGCTAACTCCCGAGGATGGAGATAACACCACTCTAGTTTTTCCTTCAGCATTTCTACATCGCGAATCGGTACAATAAAGCCTTCTACTCCGTCTGTAATAATATCGGAACCCCCAGCGTTAGGCGTAGTGATGAGGGGAATCCCACAAGCCATGGCTTCTAGCTGTACCAGGGCAAGTCCTTCGACTAAAGATGGAAAGACTAGTACATTGGCAGAACTATAGTACCTGTTTAATGCCGCATGAGGTACGGATGAATGATGACGAATACTCTCGGTGTATCGGCTTAGCCATCCGTCTGGAAACTCGTTCATTCCTACTAAGAATAATTCTGCTTCAGGCAATCGTAATTCTCGCCAAGCTTGCAATAAGTAGTGAACTCCTTTACGCGGTCCTACGCGACCGACAAATAAGGCTCGGAACTGTCGATCGAGTTTAGGTTGGGGTTGAAAATAATCGATCGGTGCGCCGAAGGGAATCACACTAATCTTGTCGGATTGTACCCCTGCTTTGAGTAATGAATGCTGTACGAATGACGAAGGAACAAAAATGCGATCGGCGAGTTGAATTTCCTGCTGCTTGCGATCGCGTTTCCACGCTGGTTCTCGAACGGCATCCAAGGCTGAAGCGAGTTCAGGGAATCGTTCGGCTTCTTCAGCTTGGATGTCGCGACTCGTCGGATAGAAGACAATGGGTAAATCGTACAGGCAAAGCAAACCCTGCTGTTTGGCAGCGTGGAATGTCGCCGCTGCGCCATCTTCGTAGGCGTAAACGGCATCAAGGTTCTGAAGATAATGGGACGCGACATGACGGTCGAGTGAAGCATACACTCGATCGGCCAGTCCTTGATAGCTCAATCCCAAAGCCCGATTTAACCCAGTTTTGACTAGTGCCAACCGCAAGACTTCTGGCCAAGGATAAGTTCGCATCCGCACACCTGGAGGAGGAGTCCAAGTTCTTCGTCCGAGTTCGGGGGAAATGCGATTTTGAAGGGTTTTGGGCAGTCGATTGAGGTAGCGCGACCCTATACCGTCTGGATTGTAGGCAATGGTTGTAATGATTTCTTGCAGTAAGCCGATTTCCGAAAACGCGATCGCAGCCTGACGCGCAAATGGATTACCTGTAGGATGAATCAGAGAAATACGAGGATAAGACATCGTTCTGAAAGAGCTGTTGTTCTCGCTGCCAGTTCTCGATTTGCTCTAGTTTGGGGAGCAAAAAGATGAAGCCGCTGAAAAACCAATAGTAGACGGCATAAGTATTGAGAAAAATTAGAAAACTATTGATTTGGATTGCCTGAATCAGACAAGCTGCCAGTGCCAGTTGGCGCAGAAACGGATTTTTCAATTTCCAGAAGGTCAAGGCGAGCATCATCAAAATGCTCGCTCTCAATCCATACCAAAATAGGAAACCAATTGGACCTAATTCCAACGCAACTCTTCCCATTTCTCCTTCATAAGGGACTCCAATTGCTTCACCTGCGGGCAAATCTAAAGCGCTGCGAAGTGCAGGGGCGGCTTGGTGTGTAGCACCAGTACCGTAGCCGTCCAATTCTTTGAGCTGGATAAAGCTGAGCGGTTCTGTGAAACTCATCGAAATACGCTCGGGTACGTCTCGGTTAGCCGTTGTGCGTAGCCAAAACGCATGGATAGCAGGACTAAACCAGATCGAAGCGGCGATCGCGATCGCTAACACTGGTACAATTAATTTCCCTACCAAACGCAGAGTACTGGCAGGTTTCGTTAAGCCTTTAGCACCTAGATAAGCAACTAAGAATAGCACTTCACTAAAAATCGTACCGCGAGAACCCGTCATAAACGAGTTAATACACACTAAAAACAGTTCAACAAAGGTAACAATTTGCCATTCTCGCGATTGGCGCACGGAAAGCATGAAGATCAGCAATCCAAAGCAGACAACTAGGTAAACTCCATAACCACTAATATAGGGAAACGTTCCAGTAATTCGGACAGCACCTGTCACACCAAACGTCACTACGGCTTGTGCTTTCTCATTGGCATAGGCGTTAATCCAGCTAGTAGTGGGACTAAAAAACTGAATAATACCGATAATCCCGACTGGGATGGTGAGCAAGAGATGCGATCGCAAAAATTTATATAACTCGTCCACCGATTCAAATAAAGGCGGAACCATCCAGATTAAAGGCAGATAGATGAGGTAACCTCTCAGCCCGAATAATCCCACCAAAGGCGACCCTAAGCTCGGATTAAAAACCTGAAAGATACACCAGCCGACTGCCATATAAATCAAAATATTGATCGTGCTTATTTTGGAGAAAAACTTTTTATCTGAGGCCGAAAATCCATAAAAATTAAAGTAAGCCCCTAGGAGAATAATATCTTTAAGAAAATAAATCATATCGCTAGCTTGAGGCAACACCCATTTGCGAAGAGCCCCCTCAAGAACGAGTATCAAAAATACAGCTTTAACGGAACGACGCCACTTTGCAGCCGACAGACAAAAGATAACGGCGCAAGCGAGTAGAGCAACGATTAGTTTCACTGAATAACTCTCTCCAGAACGTGTAAGTAGGCTTCTGCAACGGTGGCTTTTGTATGGTGCGACAAATGGAGTTCTGCTTTTTCTCGGTACGTTGCTAATCGTTCGGGATGGGTCAATAGATCGAACAGAGCTTGGGTTAAAGCACTAACATCTCCATTTGGAAATGTCACCCCACAAGGGCCAATGGCATCTGTTAATCCTCCTTGCTCAGAACCAATCACCACACAACCACAAGCAATCCCCTCTAGCGCCACAATTCCAAAAGGTTCTGGCCATAGCGATGGTACGACTAAAATTTGATGAGCGTTGAGCAATTGGGCTAACTCTTTTTCAACTTTTGCACCCACAAAATTAACTTGATTGGCAAGCTCTAACTGCTTCACTTGTTGGCGTAGTTTGGGTTCTTCGGGGCCACTGCCAATAATGTCTAGTGTGGGAGTTAGTCCTAGGGCTTTGAGATGTGCTAAGGCGTCTAGCAGTAAGTGTACTCCCTTATCAGAGACTAATCGTCCCAAAAAAACAAGGTCTCGATCGCGAGGAATTTCTGGCATTTTGTAGAAGATTTCTTCTCGATAGGGATTGTGAATTACAGTAGAAGAACCTCTGAGGTGCTTGGCTAGTGCTAAGCTAGCTGAAATATTAGTAGAAAACTGAGTTAAATAGCGCTTCAAATAATCCTGCAAGCCAATACTACCATCCGAACGGCAATACCATGTTTGATGGGTTACGACCAACGGTTTACGAATCATGAGTAACGGCCAAATCCCCTTTAAGCTAATGCACCCTTGGAAATAAATATCGCACCACTGGGTCAGTTTTAAGAGTTTCTGCCAATTTGGATTTCGGATAACTTGAAAAGGAAATTCTTTGGAATCGTTGGCAGGGACGTGCGATACTACTTTGACTTCGTGTCCTCGCTCGACAAACTCGTGGGCGAGAATAGAAAGTGTGGTTTCTATGCCCCCAATACTGGGATAAAATAGAGGGGAATATATCAAAATGTTCACATTAAGCGTTAATTAACAGAATTTGGTAGCGAACTGAGTATTAGAGTATTATCTGATAACTCAAAAAGCGATCGCATTTTCTCTGTCAGTTCGTTTGCAGCGAATACCAGCCTCGCTTTCCTAGCCGTTCCTGAGCGCGAGAAGGGTCTTTGGTCGCCAGATAGCTTGGAGGTTCCCATGAGTGAACTAAGGTTTTGCTGGGAATCTCAAGGCGTGGTTTCCAAAACCCTTTCCAGAGACGGAATATTGTATAACCATGGTCTTCTAAAAATTGACTGACTGGACTGGGATAACCCCTATGGTCTTCAAAAAT